>NZ_JBSGZP010000003.1:0-39840 GCF_053611065.1 Streptomyces sp. NPDC054840 | reverse complement strand
GCGCACGCGCCGGGGCGGGTTTTTCGTCTTGTTCGGCTACGGGGCGGACGGCCGACTACGGCGTACGCTGCGGCTTTATGTGCGGAATCGTGGGTTACGTGGGAGCGCAGGCGGCGCTCGATGTGGTCATCGCCGGACTCAAGCGGCTGGAGTACCGCGGCTACGACTCGGCCGGGGTCGCCGTGCTCGCGGACGGCGGTCTGGCGGCCACCAAGAAGGCCGGGAAGCTGGTCAACCTGGAGAAGGAGCTGGTCGGGCACCCGCTGCCGACCGGTTCCACGGGGCTCGGGCACACCCGGTGGGCGACCCACGGCGGGCCCACCGACGCCAACGCCCACCCGCACCTCGACAACGCGGGGCGCGTGGCCGTCGTACACAACGGCATCATCGAGAACTTCGCCGCGCTGCGGGCCGAGCTGGTCGAGCGCGGACACCGGCTGGACTCCGAGACGGACACCGAGGTCGTGGCGCACCTGCTGGCGGAGCAGTTCTCGTCCACCGGCGATCTCGCGGAAGCCATGCGGCAGGTGTGCCGGCGCCTGGAGGGCGCGTTCACCCTGGTCGCCGTCCACGCCGACGAGCCGGACGTGGTGGTCGGCGCGCGGCGGAACTCGCCCCTGGTGGTGGGCGTCGGAGAGGGCGAGAACTTCCTCGCCTCGGACGTGGCCGCGTTCATCGCCCACACGCGGTCCGCGATCGAGCTGGGGCAGGACCAGGTCGTCGAGCTCCGCCGCGAGGGCGTAACCGTCACCAACTTCGACGGTTCGGCCGCGACCGTGCGGGCGTACCACGTGGACTGGGACGCCTCGGCGGCCGAGAAGGGGGGGTACGACTACTTCATGCTCAAGGAGATCGCCGAGCAGCCGAAGGCCGTCGCCGACACCCTCCTGGGCAGGATCGACGCGAGCGGCTCGCTGACCCTGGACGAGGTGCGCATCCCCGTCTCGGTGCTCAGGGAGGTCGACAAGGTCGTGATCGTGGCATGCGGTACGGCCTACCACGCGGGCATGATCGCGAAGCTGGCCATCGAGCACTGGACCCGCATCCCGTGCGAGACGGAGCTGGCGAGCGAGTTCCGCTACCGCGACCCGATCCTGGACCAGCGCACGCTGGTGGTCGCGATCTCGCAGTCCGGCGAGACCATGGACACCCTGATGGCGCTGCGCCACGCGCGCGAGCAGGGCGCCCGGGTCCTGGCCGTCTGCAATACGAACGGGTCGACGATCCCGCGCGAGTCGGATGCCGTGCTCTACACGCACGCCGGCCCCGAGGTGGCCGTCGCCTCGACCAAGGCCTTCCTGACGCAGCTGGTGGCCTGCTACCTGGTCGCGCTCTACCTCGGACAGGTCCGGGGCACGAAGTGGGGCGACGAGATCCAGGCCGTCATCCGCGAGCTGTCGGACATCGCCGCGGCCGTGGACACGGTCCTGGAGACCATGGAGCCGGTGCGGGAGCTCGCGCGCTCGCTCGCCGACAAGAACACGGTGCTGTTCCTGGGACGGCACGTCGGCTACCCGGTGGCGCTGGAGGGCGCGCTCAAGCTCAAGGAGCTGGCGTACATGCACGCCGAGGGCTTCGCGGCGGGCGAGCTCAAGCACGGGCCGATCGCGCTGATCGAGAAGGACCTGCCGGTGGTGGTGGTCGTGCCCTCGCCGCGCGGCCGGTCGGTGCTCCACGACAAGATCGTGTCGAACATCCAGGAGATCCGGGCGCGCGGGGCGCGGACCATCGTGATCGCCGAGGAGGGTGACGAGGCGGTCGTCCCCTACGCCGACCACCTGATCCGGATCCCGGCGACGCCGACGCTGCTCCAGCCGCTGGTGGCGACGGTTCCGCTGCAGGTGTTCGCGTGCGAGCTGGCGACGGCGCGCGGCAACGAGGTGGACCAGCCGCGTAACCTCGCCAAGTCGGTGACCGTGGAGTAGTAGTCGGCTGGAGTTGTCGTTGTGATTATCGGCGTCGGGATCGACGTAGCGGAGATCGAACGGTTCGGCGCGGCGCTGGAGCGCACGCCGAACCTGGCCGGGCGGCTCTTCGTCGACGCCGAGTTGACGCTGCCGAGCGGCGAGCGGCGCGGGACCGCCTCGCTCGCCGCGCGGTTCGCCGCCAAGGAGGCGCTGGCCAAGGCGCTGGGCGCGCCCGGCGGCATGCTGTGGACCGACGCCGAGGTGTACGTCGAGGCCACCGGGCAGCCGAGGCTGCGGGTGTCCGGGACGGTCGAGGCGCGGGCGCTGGAGCTGGGAGTGAAGTCCTGGCACATCTCCCTCAGCCACGACGCGGGGGTCGCCTCCGCCGTGGTGATCGCGGAAGGTTAGGGGCGGTCCGTGCGAACTGCTTACAGCGTGGAGACCGTACGGGCCGCCGAGCGGGAGCTGATGGCCCGGCTGCCCGAGGGCGCCCTGATGCAGCGGGCGGCGGCCGGCCTGGCCGCCGTGTGCGCCGGGCTGCTGCGGCGGGCCCGCGGCGGGGTGTACGGGGCCCGGGTCGTGCTGCTCGTCGGCCCGGGGGACAACGGCGGCGACGCGCTGTACGCGGGCGCCCGGCTGGCCCGGCGCGGGGCCGGGGTGACGGCCGTGCCGATGGACCCCGAGCGGATGCACCCCGGCGGGCTGGCCGCGCTGCGGGCCGCCGGGGGACGGGTGGAGCGGGCCGTTCCGCGGCGGGCGGACCTCGTACTGGACGGGCTGCTCGGGATCGGCGGGCGCGGCGGGCTGCGCCCGGCGGCCGCGGCCCTGGTGGAGCGGATCCCGGCGGGGGTCCCCGTGGTCGCGGTGGACCTGCCGAGCGGGGTGGACGCGGACACCGGGGAGGTGGCGGGGCCGGCCGTGACGGCCGATGTGACGGTGACCTTCGGGGCGTACAAGCCCGGCCTGCTGATCGACCCCGGGGCCTCGCGAGCGGGCGCGGTGCATCTCGTCGGCATCGGGCTGGAACTGCCGTCGGCGGAGGTGGAGGCCCTGCAGCACGCGGATGTGGCGGGGCTGCTGCCGGAGCCGACGGCGACGAGCGACAAGTACCGGCGGGGTGTGGTCGGGATCGTCGCCGGGTCCGTGCAGTACCCGGGCGCGGCGGTGCTGGCCGTGGCGGGAGCGCTGCGGGGCGGTGCGGGCGCGGTGCGGTACGTGGGGCCGGCGGCGGAGGCGGTGCTCGCCCGCTACCCCGAGACGCTGATCGGGCCCGGCCGGGTGCAGGCGTGGGTGGTCGGCCCGGGGCTGGGCGAGGGGCGCGCCGGCGAGGTCGCGGAGCTGCTGGCGGAGGACGCGGCGGTGCTGGTCGACGCGGACGGCCTGCGCGGGCTGGACGCGGCGGCGCTGCAGGCCCGGACGGCCCCCACCCTGCTGACCCCGCACGCGGGGGAGGCCGCGGCGCTGCTGGGGGTGGAGCGGAGATCGGTGGAGGCGGCCCGGCTGGACTCCGTACGGGCGCTGGCGCAGCGGTACGGCGCGGCGGTGCTGCTGAAGGGCTCGACGACGCTGGTCGCCTCGGGCGGCGGAGCCGTTCGGGTGAACCCGACGGGCACCCCGTGGCTGGCCACCGCGGGCAGTGGTGACGTGCTGTCCGGGCTGGCCGGGTCCCTCCTGGCGGGCGGGCTGTCCGGGGCGGACGCGGGCGCGGCCGGCGCGTACCTCCACGGCCTGGCGGCCCGCCGTGTCGGGGGCCCGCTCCTGGCCCACCAGGTCGCCGAAGCCCTCCCGGAAGCCTGGCGGGACACCCGCCACCCCTGACCGTGCGGACGGTCGCCCCGGGGCTCCGCCCGGTCCCGGCCGGGCCCGGGGAGCGGTGAAAGGGCGGGGCGCGGGGAGCGGCTGCCCGCAGCGGTGGCCCGCACGGACCCCGCACCGACCCGCACCGACCCCGCGGCGCGCCCGGCCGGTCGTGGCGGAAGCCCGGTGGCCGGGCGGGCCGGCCCCCGCAGGGCCGGGCGGGGGTTCTGAGAGACTGGGGGCGATGAACGAGACAGCGACGCGCGTGTACGCCGAGATCGATCTTGACGCCGTACGGGAGAACGTGCGCGCACTGCGCGAGCGGGCTCCCCGGGCCGACTTGATGGCCGTGGTCAAGGCGAACGCCTACGGGCACGGGGCCCTGGAGTGCGCCAGGGCCGCCCAGGAGGCCGGTGCCACCTGGCTCGGTACCGCCACGCCCTACGAGGCCCTCGCACTCCGCTCCGCCGGAATCCAGGGGCGCCTCATGTGCTGGCTCTGGATCCCGGGCGGGCCCTGGCGGGAGGCCGTCGAGGCCGGTATCGACGTCTCCGTGAGCGGAATGTGGGCCCTCGACGAGGTGCGCGAGGCCGCCCGCGAGGCAGGCCGCACAGCGCGCATCCAGCTCAAGGCCGACACGGGCCTCGGCCGCAACGGCTGCCAGCCCGCCGACTGGGAGGCGCTGGTCGGAGCGGCCGTCGCCGCCCAGGCCGAGGGAACCGTCCAGGTCACCGGTGTCTGGTCGCACTTCGCCTGCGCCGACGAGCCCGGGCACCCCTCGATCCAGCTCCAGCTGGCCGCCTTCCGCGACATGCTCGCGTACGCCGAGAAGGAGGGGGTCGAGCCCGAGGTCCGGCACATTGCCAACTCGCCGGCCACCCTCACCCTGCCCGAGTCGCACTTCGACCTGGTGCGCTGCGGGGTGGCCGTCTACGGGATCTCGCCGGCTCCCGAGCTCGGCACCCCCGCCCAGCTGGGCCTGCGGCCCGCGATGACCCTCAAGGCCTCCCTCGCACTGGTCAAGACGGTCCCCGCCGGGCACGGGGTGAGCTACGGCCACCACTACGTCACCGACGCCGAGACGACCCTCGCGCTGGTCCCGGCCGGCTACGCCGACGGCATCCCGCGGCAGGCTTCCGGCCTCGGTCCGGTGCTTGTCGGCGGCAAGGTCCGCCGGGTCGCCGGGCGCGTCGCGATGGATCAGTTCGTGGTCGACTTGGAGGGAGACCACGCCCGCGCGGGTGACGAGGCCGTCATCTTCGGGGACGCCGAGCGTGGTGAACCGACCGCCGAGGACTGGGCACGAGCGGCGCACACGATCGCGTATGAGATCGTCACCCGTATCGGTGCACGGGTGCCCCGGGTGTACCTCGGCGGCTGAGCGGAGTGAGGGCGGCGGCGTGAGCGAGAACTGGCGCAAGGCCGGCTGGGCCGGCGCCGCCATCGGCGTGATGGCCGCGGGCGCGGCGGCCGGTGTCGCGGTCGAACGGATCACCGTGGGGCGCGGCATGCGGATGAAGGCACGCCTCGCACTCGACGCGGCCGGGGACTACGGGTCCCTGCGCGGTGCCGAGGGGATCTGCCGGGCCGAGGACGCCACCGAGCTCTACTACGAGATCGACGAGCTTCCCGAGGACGGCAAGCGGCGGCGGCTGCGGCGCAGGGCCGAACCCCAGGCCACCGTGGTCTTCTGCCACGGCTACTGCCTCGGGCAGGACTCCTGGCACTTCCAGCGCGCCGCCCTGCGCGGTGTGGTCCGCGCGGTCTACTGGGACCAGCGCAGCCACGGACGCAGCGCCCGCGGCCTCGTCCAGGCGGACGGTGAGCCGGTGAGCATCGACCAGCTCGGCCGGGACCTCAAGACCGTCATCGACGCGACCGCCCCCGAGGGGCCGCTGATCCTGGTGGGTCACTCGATGGGCGGAATGACCATCATGGGATTCGCCGAGCAGTACCCCGACCTCATCCGTGACCGCGTTGTCGGCGTCGCCCTGATCGGCACCTCCACCGGCCGCCTCGACGAGGTGACGTACGGGCTTCCGGCTGTCGGCATGGGAGCCGTGCGCCGGCTCCTGCCGGGCGTGCTCAAGGCGCTCGGCTCGCAGGTGGAGCTGGTGGAGAAGGGCCGCCGGGCCACCGCGGACCTCTTCGCCGGAATGATCAAGATGTATTCGTTCGGCTGCCGGGACGTGGATCCGGGCGTCGCGCGGTTCGCGGAGCGGCTGATCGAGGCCACGCCCATCGATGTGGTCGCCGAGTTCTATCCGGCCTTCCAGACCCACGACAAGACCTCGGCGCTCCAGCTGTTCGCGGACCTGCCGGTCACGGTCATAGCGGGGGACAGGGACATGATCACCCCGCCCGCGCACAGCGTCGCCATCAAGGAGGCGCTCCCCGGCGCCGACCTCGTCGTCCTGGAGTCCACCGGGCACCTGATGATGCTGGAACGCCCGGAGACCGTGACGCGGCTGCTCATCGAGCTGCTGGCGCGCACCGGGGCGGCGGCCGTCCCCGCAGCGACTAACGTTGGCGGGCATGGAAGAAGTACCGCTGGAAGCACAGCGCAGCCAGGCGCCGGCACCTGAGGCCGCGGCCGGCGCGGAGACCCGGATCACCATCGATTCCCCGGACGCGATGCAGGAATTGGGCCGCAGGATCGCCGCCCTGCTGCGCCCCGGCGACCTCGTCCTGCTGACCGGCGAGCTGGGCGCGGGCAAGACCACGCTGACCCGGGGGCTCGGCGAGGGCCTGGGCGTGCGTGGGGCCGTGACCTCGCCGACCTTCGTGATCGCCCGTGTGCACCCGTCAGTGACCGGCGGACCGGCGCTGGTGCACGTGGACGCGTACCGCCTGGGCGGCGGGCTGGACGAGATGGAGGACCTGGACCTCGACGTCTCGCTGCCCGAGTCCGTGGTCGTCGTGGAGTGGGGCGACGGCAAGGTGGAGGAGCTCTCGGACGACCGGCTGCACGTGGTGATCGCACGGGCGGTCGGCCACGAGGAGGTCCTGGACGACGTACGGGAGGTCCTGGTGCGCGGGGTCGGAGCGCGCTGGAGCACCGGGGCCGGACTGGACGCGCTGGCCGGCGCCCTCTCGTAGGAAACGTACCGACAAGCCGTCGGCAAGATATTGCGCTGTCGGCAGCCCTCGTGGTGACATGGTACCGAGAGTTTCTTAGGTATGCCTAAGTACGGTGTCCCGGGTCCAGGAGGCAGCCATGTCGGCACCAGCAGGAGCACATCGCGAACCCCGCCCGTCCACCGTCTCCATGTGGACGCTCCTCGCCGCCGGCGTGGCCGCCACCGCCGTCTCGACGCCACCGGCGCGGGAGTACGCCACGGGCCCGGGCGGGCCGGTGGACACCGCACACGAAAAGGCCGCTCCGGAATCCGAAGCGGCCTAGGTCGTCCCGTCGCGTCACCCTGTCGGGTGAAGAGCGGGCGATCCGTCAGCGGCCGGTCAGGGGACGACGACGACCTTCGAGGCGATCGTCGCGAAGGCCCACATCGCGTCGCCGTCGGCACGGGTCATGCGGATGCCGCCGGTCTTCTTGTTCGGGTCGGGCTCCGGCAGCGCGCCGTCCGTGCGGGCGCTGAAACCGACCGCCACGCCCTCCGTGCTCGCGAACCGCACGACGTGCTCGATCGGCACGCCGTCCGAGCCGGTGACCGAACCCGAGCGCGAACCGACCGTGTAGCTGCCCGGCTTCGGGTGCACCGTGCTCGGCATCACCGTGAACGACTTCGGCGGCTGCGCGGGGTCGCCCACCAGCCACACCCGCTTCTGGCCCACCGAGTACACGACGCGCACCCCGGTGCCGGAACCCTCGGGCACGGCCACCGGCTTCGCCGGGTCCTGCTTGGCGGCCGGGCTCGCGGCGGGGCCGGGCTCCTGCGCGGCGGCCTTCGGGGGGTGTGCGGGCGCCGTGGCGGAAGCCTGGTAGCCGAGGAAGCCGACGACGGCCACTGCCGCGGCCGTGAGCCCGGCCACGATTCCCGAGCTGCTGCGTGCCACCTTGCTCCACCTTTCCGCGCCGACTGATACCACGTCCGGTACCCCGTCGAAAGGTAGCAGCCACCCTGCTCCGAGACCGGCCGCAAGGGGTGCGGCCGCCGGAGTCGTAGGCTGTTCGCGTGCTCTTGCTCGCCGTAGATACCGCCACGCCCGCCGTCACCGTCGCCCTGCACGACGGTGAGTCCGTCGTCGCCGAGTCGAACCAGGTCGACGCCCGCCGCCACGGGGAGCTCCTGCTGCCCTCCGTGGACAAGGTCCTCGCCGAGGCCGGGGTCACGCTCGAAGCCGTCACCGGCGTCGTCGTCGGTGTCGGCCCCGGCCCCTACACCGGGCTGCGCGTCGGCCTCGTCACCGCCTCCACCTTCGCCGCCGTGCTGGGCGTGCCCGTGCACGGCCTGTGCACGCTCGACGGCCTCGCGTACGCCGCCGGCGCCGCCGGGATCGAGGGCCCCTTCACCGTCGCCACCGACGCGCGGCGCAAGGAGGTCTACTGGGCACGGTACGAGGACCCGCGCACGCGCGTCGGCGGGCCCGCCGTGGACCGCCCGGCGGACATCGCCGAACAGGTCGCGGGCGTGCCCGCGGTCGGCCAGGGCGCGCTCCTGTACCCCGAGGTGTTCACGGACGCCCGGGGCCCCGAGCACCAGTCGGCCGCCGCGCTGGCCTCGCTGGCCGCGGAACGACTGGCGGCGGGCCTGGAGTTCCTGCCGCCGACCCCGCTCTACCTGCGCCGGCCCGACGCGCAGGTACCGAAGAACTACAAGGTGGTCACCCCGCAGTGACGGCCCACACGCTGCGCGAGATGCGCTGGTGGGACATCGGGCCCGTGCTGGAACTGGAGCACGAGCTGTTCCCCGAGGACGCCTGGTCCGCCGGGATGTTCTGGTCCGAACTCGCCCACGCACGCGGCCCGCAGGCCACGCGCCGCTACGTCGTCGCCGAGGACGCGGCGGGCCGGCTGGTCGGATACGCCGGACTGGCCGCCGCCGGCGACCTGGCCGACGTGCAGACCATCGCGGCGGCCCGCGACCAGTGGGGGACCGGGCTCGGCGCCCGGCTCCTGACCGACCTGCTGCGCGCCGCCACCGCGTTCGAGTGCGCCGAGGTGCTGCTGGAGGTACGGGTGGACAACACCCGCGCCCAGAAGCTCTACGAGCGCTTCGGCTTCGAGCCCATCGGCTTCCGGCGCGGCTATTACCAGCCCGGCAACGTCGACGCGCTCGTCATGCGCCTGACCGACCCCGCACAAGCACGAACTGAGAGCAGTGAGAGCAATGGCTGACGAACCGCTCGTCCTCGGCATCGAGACGTCCTGCGACGAGACCGGCGTCGGCGTCGTCCGCGGCACCACCCTGCTCGCGGACGCGATCGCGTCGAGCGTCGACGAGCACGCCCGCTTCGGCGGCGTCGTGCCCGAGGTGGCCTCACGGGCCCACCTGGAGGCGATGGTCCCCACCATCGAACGCGCCCTGAAGGAGGCCGGGGTCAGCGCCCGCGACCTCGACGGCATCGCCGTCACCGCGGGTCCCGGGCTCGCCGGTGCGCTGCTCGTGGGCGTTTCGGCGGCCAAGGCCTACGCCTACGCGCTCGGCAAGCCGCTGTACGGGGTGAACCACCTGGCCTCCCACATCTGCGTGGACCAGCTGGAGCACGGGCCGCTGCCGGAACCCACGATGGCGCTGCTGGTGTCCGGCGGGCACTCGTCGCTGCTGCTGGCCCCGGACATCACCTCCGACGTACGGCCGCTCGGCGCGACCATCGACGACGCGGCGGGCGAGGCCTTCGACAAGATCGCGCGCGTGCTCCAGCTGGGGTTCCCCGGCGGTCCGGTCATCGACCGGCTCGCGCGTGAGGGCGACCCGAAGGCGATCAACTTCCCGCGCGGGCTGACGGGCCCGCGCGACGCCGCGTACGACTTCTCCTTCTCCGGGCTCAAGACGGCCGTCGCCCGCTGGATCGAGGCGAAGCGGAAGGCGGGGGAGGACGTCCCGGTACGCGACGTGGCGGCGTCCTTCCAGGAGGCCGTGGTGGACGTGCTGACGCGCAAGGCGATCCGGGCGTGCAAGGACGAGGGCGTCGACCACCTGATGATCGGCGGCGGTGTGGCGGCCAATTCCCGGCTGCGCTCGCTGGCGCAGGAGCGGTGCGACGCCGCGGGGATCGTGCTGCGCGTGCCGCGGCCGAAGCTGTGCACGGACAACGGCGCGATGGTCGCGGCCCTGGGCGCGGAGATGGTCAAGCGGAACCGGCCCGCCTCGGACTGGGACCTGTCGGCGGACTCCTCGCTGCCGGTGACGGACCCGCACGTGCCGGGTGCCGCGCCCGGGCACGATCACGGGAGCGGCCACGGGCACGGCCACGGGAATGGGCATGGGCACAGTCACGATCACGACCACGTGCACGAACTGAGCAAGGACAACCTGTACTCGTGAGCACCGTCGCGCTGATGTGGGAGGCCCGGGCCGCCGACGGCCGGGGCAACGAACTGCTGGAGTGGGCCCGCGCCCAGGTCCTCGCCCGGGAGCCGGTGCGCCGCGAGGTGTTCCGGGCCCCGCAGGACCGGGTCCTCGTGATCACCTGGTGGGAGGCCGCCGAGGGCGTCGCGGGCGACCTCCCCGAGCTGCCCGAACCCGCGGCCGACCTGATCACCCGGGCGGTCCACCGCTGGCGGTTCGAGTCGGTGGAGGTCGACGGGGGCTGAGCAGGGCCGGTGGCCGGACCCCTGCGGCAGCCGTACCACCGGCGCGGGCCCCGGCCCCGCCCGCGCCCGGCCCGGCATGTCGGTACCCGGCCCGCGCCGCCCGGCGTCTCACCGGTCGGGCGTCGCCGCAGGCGGTACGGCTGGTGCGCCGATGAGCATCGAGGGGGCTCCCGCCACCCGGGTCAGGAAGACGGTCGCGGAGTTCGGTCCCTGCGGCTTGACCTTCTTGCGCAGCTCCTCGGGCTCGATCGCCGAGCCGCGTTTCTTCACGGTCAGGATCCCGACGCCGCGTTCGCGCAGCAGCGCCTTCAGCCTCTTGAGGCCGAAGGGCAGCACATCGGTGATCTCGTACGCCGTCGCGTACGGCGTCACGCGCAGCTCGTCGGCGGTGATGTAGGCGATGGTCGGGTCGATCAGCCGGCCGTCCAGCTGCCCGGCGACCTCGGCGACCAGATGGGCGCGGATCACGGCGCCGTCGGGCTCGTAGAGCCACCGGCCGACCGGCCCGGCCGCCGGATCGGGCAGCGGATCGGCGGTGTGCAGCCCGCGCGGTCCGGGGAGCAGGGTGGCGCGCACGGTCCCGGGCGCGGTCCCGAACCAGAGCACGGCCTCCTTGACGTCCCCCTGGTCGGAGATCCACTCGGCCTCGGCCGCCGCGGGCACCGCCTCGTGCGGGATCCCTGGGGCGATCTTGATGGCGGCGTACTTCGCCGCCCGGGCCGTCTCCACCGCCCATGACAGCGGCGGCGAGTACGACTCCGGGTCGAAGATCCGGCCGCGCCCCCCGCGCCGGGCCGGGTCGATGAAGACGGCGTCGTAGCCGGCGGTGTCCACCTCCGTCACATCCGCCTCCCGGACCTCGATCAGGTCCGCCAGCCCCAGCGCCTCGGCGTTGGCGCGCGCGACGGCGACGGTGAGCGGGTCGTGGTCCACCGCGAGCACCCGGATGCCGAGCCGGGCCAGCGCGAGGGCGTCCCCGCCGATGCCGCAGCACAGGTCCGCGAGGCTGCGTACGCCGAGGGCCGCGAGCCGCTCGGCCCGGTACGAGGCCACGGACGCGCGGGTGGCCATCTCGCCGCCGCCGGGCGTGAAGTACATCCGGAAGGCGTCCTCCGCGCCGAACTTCGCCACCGCGCGCTGCCGCAGCCGGGCCTGCCCGAGCGCGGCGGAGACCAGGGCGGCGGGGTGCTCTCGGCGCAGCCGGGTGGCGACGGCCAGCTCCTGGGAGGGGTCGTACTCGCGGAGCGAGTCGAGGAGGGCAAGGCCCTCGGGGGTGAGGAGGGCGGCGAAGTCTTCGGGGGTCACGGGTCCATTGTCGGCGACGGGCGGTCCGGCACGGGCGGGCGCGGGCGGGGCGCCGGCAGGCCGTGCGCGGGCGTCCCGGGGGTGTCCCGGGGGTGTCCCCGGGGCGGCCGGTGTGGGCCAGTCGAAGGAAGGTGTGACCGCGTTCGCGGTGTCTTCCCGGGGAGGCCGTGTGTCGGGTGCCAGGATGCGCAGCTATGCAGCTAGTACGACAAAAGGGAAATAAGTCGCAACAGGGTCACCGGTACGCGGCAGGTCCGCGCGGCCGGTTCGGGGTGGCCGTGGCGGCCCTGCTCGTCGCCGCCCTCGGGACGGCGTGCGGCTCCGGGGACTCCGGGCCGGACAAGGCCGCGAAGGCCAAGGCGAAGGCGGCGGAGGCGGGCGCCGCAGGCGCGCTCAGTGCCGCCGAGAAGGCCAAGGCGGCACAGCAGGCGCGCGTCGTCGCGGCGAAGAAGTGGGGACTGCGCAAGACCCCCCTCGCCGCCCCGCCCGCGCCGAAGGAGAAGCCCCACATCCCCACGCGCGACGGCTTCGAGGTGGAGGACCAGGAGGAGTACCCGAACGTCTTCACCACGGTCCCGACCGAGGACAAGGTCGTCTTCCTGACGATCGACGACGGCTCGGAGAAGGACCCCGAGTTCTTGAAGATGATGCAGGAGCTGAAGATCCCGTACACGGCCTTCCTCAGCGACTACGTCGTACGGGACAACTACCCGTACTTCAAGCAGATGCAGGCCGCGGGCGTCACCCTGAACAACCACACGCTCAACCACCGCTACATGCCCGGCCTGTCCTACGAGCAGCAGCGTGAGGAGATCTGCGGCCAGCAGGACACCATGCAGAAGCAGTTCGGCAAGCGGCCGACCCTCTTCCGGCCGCCGTACGGCAACTACAACCAGGACACGCTGCGCGCGGCCAAGTCCTGCGGCATCAAGGCGGTCCCGCTGTGGAACGCGGAGGCGTTCACCAACCGCATGGACTACCGGGAATGGGACCGCGATCTGCACCCCGGTGACATCATCCTCACTCACTTCCGGGGCAAGGAGGACTGGAAGGGCACGATGCCTGACATGATCCGTCATGTCATGAAGACCGTCACGGACAAGGGATACGCCGTGGCTCGCCTGGAGGACTATTTGTGAAGCACGCGCGCCGGTTGGTAGCCGGAACGCTGGCGGCCGGCGCGCTCGCGCTGTCCCTGACGGGGTGCGGGGACAGCGCGGCCCCCACGGAGAGACTGGCCGCCAAGACGGCGCAGCCGACACCTCAGGCCGGCAGCGCCACGCCGTCGACGGCGTCGCCGGCGCCGGGGGGCGCGTCCGACGAGGCCTACAAGAAGTGGGGCTTGACGGCCCCCCTCCAGTACGCGCCCAAGCCGGCCCGGAAACCGCAGATCCCGACGGCCGGACCGGGGAAGGTCCCGGTGATAGACCGAATACCCGTCCCGGCCGACGACAAGGTCGTCTTCCTGACCTTCGACGACGGCGCGGAGAAGGACCCCGAGTTCCTCAAGATGGCGGCCGACCTCAAGCTGCCGATCAGCATGTTCCTCACGGACAGCGTGGCTTCGTCGGACTACGGGCACTTCGAGAAGATCCGCGACAACGGCTCGGCGAGCACGATAAACAACCACACGCTGACGCACCCGAATCTGCGGACCCTCTCCTTCGAGGGACAGAAGAAAGAGATATGCGGCCAGCAGGAACGCCTGGAGAAGCGCTTCGGTAAGCGCCCGCCGCTTTTCCGCCCGCCCTTCGGCAACTACAACGACGACACCCTCCGGGCGGCCTCGGAGTGCGGAGTCTCGTCCCTGGTGCTGTGGCGGGTCTCGATGCAGATCAACAACTTCCAGTACGCGGCGGGCTCCGCCCTCAAGCCGGGCGACATCGTCCTCGCCCACTTCCGCGGCCCGGGAGAGCTCAAGGGCGCCACCGAAACCCAGATGACGACGCGGATGCTCCAGCGGATCCAGGAACAGGGCTACCGGATCGGGCGGTTGGAGGACTACCTGTAGCCGGGGGTGTCCTGCTGGGGGCCGGCCGGTCCCGAGACGCGGCCCAGGGCGGCGGCCTGACGGGTCGGTGGGGCGCGCCTTTGCGCTACGCGCTCCCCACCTCTCGGCGTCTCCGGGCCCTCCCGGGCCGGCCTACGACGCCCGCGATCCCAGGTGCGTCTCGCCGAGGGCGTCCGACGACCGTCCGGGGACGGCCCTCAGGCGGAGGCGACGACCTCGCCGGCCGTGACCTGCGGCGGGTTGGGCAGGAACCGGGCCAGGTTGTCGCGCACGAAGTCCGCCGCCCTCTCGATCGACGCGTCGGCGCCCGCACGGTCCCGGAAGACGCTGGTGGACACCATGACCCCGGCTCCGGCATCGACCCAGAAGTACGCCACGAATCCCGGGACCTGACGCATGAGCGGCACGAACCCGTCGTCGACGATGCGCCCGGCTTCGGCCGGGTCGGTCACTCCTTCATACCGCCGGATCGCTGCGTACATGGTGGATCTCCTCAATGGTGCTCGGCGTCGTCGTTACGACGAAGGCGTACCCCGACCGGCACCTCCTCGGCCGCGCTGCGCCCGGCAATCACCGGAAGGGACCTGGCCCTTCGGGCGGACGGCCGTCCCTCCAGGGTGCGGGCATGGGCGCCGACGTACTCCACCGCGGGACCACCATGCACGACGAGTGCGTGCCACCCGATCCCGTCGACCGTCTCCTCACCCTCGGGCACGCCGACGTGGTGCGCGAGCAGGCCCTGGCGGAGGACGGCGACCGGTTCTGCGCCCGCGCCTGGGCGCGGCTGCCGGCCGACGGGGGCGCGCTGGAGGAGGCCCTTGAGGTACTGGCCCCCTACGTCGGAACCGGTGGACGGCGACCGCCGAGGCCGCTCGGCTGCTGGACGCCGGGGGCCGGGGCGTGGAGGCCATCGCTCTCGTCCGCCCCTTCGCCTCGGACGGGGAGCGGTCGGCTCTGCGCGACCTGGCGCTGCTGCTGGCGCGGCACGGGCAGGGCGAGGAGAGGTACGCACTGCTCCTGCCGCACGTCGCCGACTGGCTCATCGCCGAGGCCCTGGTCGAGTGTCCGGCCCAGGACGAGCGGGAGACGCTGAGACATGAGGAGCTCGTAGCGATCGGACGCGCCCATAGCCCCCGGCCCCGGGTCTCTAGTGGGCCCCGTCTCAGGATGGTGCTCACCGGGATCCGCCTGGGCATCTCCGATCCCCGTCCTTCGGTCGAGTTGCTCCCGCCCCCCGAAGCCCCGCCCCGCAGGCGGCCGGCCCGAAGGGGTGGAGGCCTTGCCCCCTACACCCGCACCACCGGCGTGATCGTTGTTTCCACCGGGCCGTGGGAGTCCGCCTCCCGTTGGCGTTCCGCGCTGTCGCTGATGCGCAGGAGCAGCGCGATCATGATCCAGTTGGCCAGGAGGGACGAGCCGCCCTTGGCCAGGAAGGGCAGGGCCTTGCCCGTCAGGGGGATGAGGCCCGTGACGCCGCCCGCGACCACGAAGACCTGCAGGGCCAGCGCCGCCGCCAGGCCCACCGCGAGCAGTTTGCCGAAGGGGTCGCGGGCGGCGAGTGCCATCCGCAGTCCCCGCTGCATGAGGAGGGCGTAGAGGATCAGTACGGCCATGACCCCGGCCAGGCCCAGCTCCTCGCCCACCGTGGTAAGGATGAAGTCGCTGCGCCCGGCGAACGCGATCAGCTCGGGGTGGCCCATGCCCAGGCCCGTGCCGGAGATGCCGCCCGTGCCGAAGCTGAACAGCGCCTGGGCCGACTGGTCCGAGGTGACTCCGGCCGGCCGGTTCTCCCAGTAGAACGACAGCGGGTCGAGCCACGCGGCCACGCGCGCCTTGACGTGCGGCTCCGTCGAGCCGACCACGAAGGCGCCCACCGAGGCCATGAGCAGGCCGCAGACGATCCAGCTGGTGCGTTCGGTGGCGACGTACAGCATCACCACGAACACCCCGAAGAAGATCAGCGAGGTGCCGAGGTCGCGCTCGAAGACCAGCACCAGCATCGAGACGATCCACACCGTGACGATCGGGCCGAGCTGGCGCATCGGGGGGAGCCGCATCCCCAGGAACCTGCGGCCCGTCAGGGCCAGCGAGTCCCGGTGGACGACAAGGTAGCCGGCGAAGAAGATCGCGATCATGATCTTCACAAACTCGCCCGGCTGCAGCGAGAAGCCGAAGAGTTTGATCCAGCGCTTCGCGCCGTAGGTGTCCGCGCCGAAGAAGGCGGGCGCGATCAGCAGCACCAGCGCGACGGCCATGTCGATGTAGATGAACCGCTGCAGCAGCCGGTGGTCGCGCAGCAGCGCCAGCACCAGCAGGCAGGCGGCGACCCCGACCACCGTCCACATCAGCTGGCCGGGGGCGTTCGCGTCCGAGTTGTAGCGCTCGATGTAGCCCTGGTCGAGGCGGTGCAGCAGCACCAGTCCGAGGCCCGTCAGCAGCATGGCGAGCGGGAAGATCAGCGGGTCGGCGTAGGCCGCGAAACGGCGTATGCCCAGATGCCCCACCAGCGACAGCAGGGTCAGGCTGATCGCGAAGTCGACGAATCCGGGCGGCAGCTCGCCGTTCATGGCGAGACTCGCGGCGGCGTGGCCGAAGACGGCGATGGCGATGACGAAGACCAGGAGCAGCGCTTCGGTGCGGCGGCGGGCGACCGCCGATGTCAGGGGTCTCAGCCCACGCACGGGATGCCGCCACCGTCCACGGGGGCGGACGGGAAGGGCGGCGGCGGTGCTGAGGACGGGGCGCCCGGTGCGCCGGGGCCGGTTGCGGAAGCTTTGGGTCCGATCTGCTCGGCAATGAGGCGCTTTATCTTCATATCATCAACGACGTTCATGCCCTTTCCATGGTTCCTTCAGCGGATGCGGGGCGCCCCGCCGGCGTGGGACGCGCCGCCCCCCGGGGGCAGCGGACAGCCGCACCGCCGAGCGCCCGCAGGGGTCACGTGGACGGGAGGGGCCCCCAGGAGTCGGGGTCGACGTCGGTCTGGGGCGGGCGGTTCCGGCGGCGCCTGCGGCGGTCGAGGGCGTCGCGGGTGGCAGCGGTCAGTGCCCAGGCCGGGAACGCGAAGGCGGTCAGCCCCATGCCTATCGGCGCGAGCGAGGTGGCGATGTCCATCTGCACGGCATGGTCGGCCGACGGCCCGCTGACGCGGGCGGTCACCGGCGCTTTCGGCCGCTCGTCGAACACGCCGTCGATCTTGATGCCGGTGAGGGTGAACGAGCCGTCCGAGGCGGTGAAGTCCCCCGCGCACGTCATCGTCCGGGCCCCGTCGGAATCGGGGTTCCCCCAGGCGCAGCGCTCCGCGCGGAACGTGCCTTCCGCCCCGGTCAGTTGGGTGACCAGCCGCGGCACGGCCGTATGGCACATGAAGATCCCGACGGTGATGCCGAGGGTGATCGGGGCGGCGTGGAACCACCGCACGCCGGAGTCCGTCCCGGTCGTACCGGGGACGGTGGTGGGGACAGTGGTGGGGCCCGCGGCCACGGCCGTATCGGTCTCCCGGCGGCGGCGCCGCCGGTGGCGGGCCAGGAGGTCGCGGGTGCCCGCGATCAAGACCCACACGGGGTACGCGAAGCCGAGCAGTCCGATGCCCAGCAGGGGTGCCAGCGACATGAGCCCCGGCCGCACGGCCTCGTCGGCCGACGGCCCGTCGACCCGGGAGGCCACCGGCCCGGCCGGATCGGTTTCGAACAGGCCCTCGGCCGCGATCCGGTGGATGGTGAATGATCCGTCGGCGGCGGTGAAGGAACCGACGCATGCCCGCTGCTGGACCCCGTCGTAGTCCTCCTGCCACCCGCACTGCTCCGCGCGGAAGCTGCCCTCCACCCCCGTCAGCTTGGTCATCAGCCGCGGTCCGGCCAACGAGAACGCGGAGATCCCGATCGCCAGGCCCACGGTGATCGAGATGATGTCGCGCCAGCGGAGCTGTGCGTTTTTCCAGGTCATGGGCCGGAGAGTAGCGATCCCCGAGGGCTTGGAGCCCCGGGTGGGCCCCGTTCCGGGTCCCTTCCGCGCAACGCCGGAGGGTCGGAAATTGGCACTCCGCTTGACCGAGTGCTAATCGCCGGAATAGTCTCGCACCTGGCACTCACCCCTGGTGAGTGCCAACACAGCGACAGGCAGATCCGGCACCCGCGACGACGGATCGACCTGGTCGCCACCTCAGACAGTTAACCCCGGATCTCCGAAGGGGGAGGTCGGATCGTGACGACCACCAGCTCCAAGGTTGCCATCAAGCCGCTTGAGGACCGCATTGTGGTCCAGCCGCTGGACGCCGAGCAGACCACGGCTTCCGGCCTGGTCATCCCGGACACCGCGAAGGAGAAGCCCCAGGAGGGCGTCGTCCTCGCGGTGGGCCCGGGTCGCTTCGAGGACGGCCAGCGTCTCCCGCTGGACGTCACCGTCGGCGACATCGTGCTCTACAGCAAGTACGGCGGCACCGAAGTGAAGTACAGCGGCGAGGAGTACCTCGTCCTCTCTGCTCGCGACGTGCTCGCGATCGTCGAGAAGTAATTCTCTTCATCAGTACTGCTTTGAGCTGCGCCCCTGGTCACCCCGCTGATTGCCGGGCGGCGAGGGGCGCAGCTCGTTAAACCCGAGTTTTCGAGAGGGCTGAACCGCTCCCATGGCGAAGATCCTGAAGTTCGACGAGGACGCCCGTCGCGCCCTCGAGCGCGGCGTCAACAAGCTTGCCGACACGGTCAAGGTGACGATCGGCCCCAAGGGCCGCAACGTCGTCATCGACAAGAAGTTCGGCGCCCCCACCATCACCAACGACGGTGTCACCATCGCTCGCGAGGTCGAGCTGGACGACCCGTACGAGAACCTGGGCGCGCAGCTCGTGAAGGAGGTGGCGACCAAGACCAACGACATCGCGGGTGACGGCACCACCACCGCCACGGTGCTGGCCCAGGCGCTGGTCCGCGAAGGTCTGCGCAACGTCGCCGCGGGTGCTTCCCCGGCGGCCCTGAAGAAGGGCATCGACGCCGCGGTCAAGGCCGTGTCCGAGGAGCTCCTCGCGACCGCCCGCCCGATCGAGGACAAGTCCGACATCGCCGCCGTGGCCGCGCTCTCCGCGCAGGACCAGCAGGTCGGCGAGCTCATCGCCGAGGCGATGGACAAGGTCGGCAAGGACGGTGTCATCACCGTCGAGGAGTCCAACACCTTCGGCCTGGAGCTGGAGTTCACCGAGGGCATGGCCTTCGACAAGGGCTACCTCTCCCCGTACATGGTCTCGGACCAGGAGCGTATGGAGGCCGTCCTCGACGACCCGTACATCCTGATCAACCAGGGCAAGATCTCCTCGATCCAGGACCTCCTGCCGCTGCTGGAGAAGGTCATCCAGGCCGGCGCCTCCAAGCCGCTGCTGATCATCGCCGAGGACGTCGAGGGCGAGGCGCTCTCCACCCTCGTCGTCAACAAGATCCGCGGCACCTTCAACGCGGTGGCCGTCAAGGCCCCCGGCTTCGGTGACCGCCGCAAGGCGATGCTCCAGGACATGGCCACCCTCACCGGTGCCACCGTCATCGCCGAGGAGGTCGGCCTCAAGCTCGACCAGGCCGGTCTGGACGTGCTGGGCTCCGCCCGCCGCGTGACGATCTCCAAGGACGACACCACCATCGTCGACGGTGGCGGCAGCCACGAAGAGGTCCTCGGCCGCGTCAACCAGATCAAGGCCGAGATCGAGTCGACCGACTCGGACTGGGACCGCGAGAAGCTGCAGGAGCGCCTGGCGAAGCTCGCCGGCGGCGTCTGCGTCATCAAGGTCGGCGCCGCCACCCTGGTACTCGACCTCGTCTACGCCGTGATCATCGGTCTGCTCGTGGCCGGGGCTCTCGCCCTGAAGGCGGTGGCGAGTCAGGCACGGATGGAACAGGTCGACTTCCGTCCGGATGTGCCCGGCGAGCACAGCGACGAGGAACACGCCCTGCTCGCGGAGCACATCGTCGCCTACCGCATCGACGGCCCCCTCTTCTTCGCCGGGGCCCACCGCTTCCTCCTCGAGCTCTCCGAGGTCGCCGACGTGAAAGTGGTGATCCTGCGCATGGCGAGGGTGACCACCCTGGACGCCACCGGAGCCCTCGTACTGAAGGACGCGGTTCAGAAGCTGAACCGGCGCGGCATCGCCGTCCTCACCTCCGGCATCCGCCCCGGCCAGCGCCAGGCCCTCGACGCGGTGGGCGCACTCGACCTGCTGCGCCGGGAGGGCCGCGAGTACGCCACTACCCCGGAAGCCATCGCCGGGGCCCGCAAGCACCTGGAGGAGGCGGGCCTGCTGCCGCTCAAGCACCGACCGCACCGCATCCGGAAGGCCGCACGATGACCGTCCCTGCCGACCGCCGCCTCATCGAGATCTCCGGCACCGAGGCCCTCTGGCTCCTCGAAGGCCGGCCCGTGCGCGCTGACCGTCCAACCCGCTTGCACGGGGGCGCGGACGACGAGGCGTCCGTACTCCCCATCACGTGTGCGGCGGGGCGTACGACGGCCAGCCCCCGCTGGACGTGGACAAGGCGGCCCGGGGCGGGGGGACGCCATCGCCGATCCGGACGAGGCCGCCCACTACCGGCGCACCCTGCCAGGCTGTACTCACGGCCCCCACGACACCCTGCTGCGTCTGCACCCTCAGCAGGTGTTCGGATTCCGCCTTACTCGTGCCGCGACAGGGGCAGGTCGGTGAGTGTCCAGGCCGCGGCGAGGCCCTACCGGCATGTGCTGGACGTGCCCGCCATGGGGGCCGCCGTCCGCATCGCCCGTGAGACCACCGAGCTCGTCCTCGTCGAGTGCGGGGTGGGCCCCCGGCATCCGAGCGCGGGTCCGGCGCTGCTGATCCTGGCCGAGCTGGTCACCAACGCCGCCCGCCATGCCGCCGTGTCCTCGCCGATGAGCACCGTCACCCATGCACACGGGCCCGGCGCCTTCGCGTTCGCCGTCCACGACCGCCACCCTTACCGGCCCGCCCTGTTCGAGGCTCTGGCCACCGCGCCCGGCAGCGGCCTGTCCACGGTCGTCGAGATGACGCCGGACCTCGGCGGCACTGCCGTCGTACGGGCGGACACGGACGGGCGCGGCAAGGCCATCTGGATCACCCTCCCCCTGTGAAGCCGAGGAACTGACTATGACGATCGAATGGCGGTACACGACCCGGCAGGACCTGGGCGTGCTGTCCCTGGCCGGCTACCTCGGGGCGGATGCCACCGACCGGTTCACCGGCGCCGTCGGCTGGGCGCTCGCCCGGGGCACCGGTCCGGTCATCCTCGACCTGACCGGGCTGATGGGCTGGTCGGCGGGCGGGCAGATCGCGGTCGCCCAGGCCGCCCGCCGCCTCGCCGAGAACGGACGCCGCCTGGAACTGGCGGCGATACCTGCGGACGGCTCCCTCGTTCCGGACGCGACCTGCCCGCCCGTCACCGTCCACTGTGACCTCGCGGCGGCCCTGGCCTCGCACGGAGCCCACGGGCAGGAGAGGCAGTGGCGGACCGATGACTGGCCGGACCCGCATCCTCCGGCCGCGCCTGTCCTCACCTGAACACCCGGCACCGGCCCCGACTTCGAGAACGCAAGGGTGCCCCGCACGAACGACGTCACCGTCAAGGACTCCAACGGCACCCCGCCCGCCGACGGCGACTCGGTCACCCTGATCAAGGACCTCAAGGTCAAGGTCAAGGACACCTCGAGACTCTCAAGCGCGGCACCCTGGTGAAGAACATCCGCCTCACCTCCCGCCCGGGCGCGGTCGAGTGCAACACGAAGAAGGTCAAGGGCCTCGTCCTGAGGACCGGATTCCTCAAGAAGACGTAACGTCGCCCCGCCCTGAAGGCCCCGGCACAGGGGCTTCGGGCCTGTGAGGCCCGGTACGAACGTCACGAAGGCGGACCGCCCCGTCCCAGGAGTTGCAGGGATCTGCAATTGTGGAGGTCGCAAGGTGTGAAGAGGGGCGAAGGGATGCCCCTACGGCGAACGGTTCCGGGTGGATGAGATGGGCAGTCAAGGCAGGGGTACCCAGGTGAGCACACCGCTTTACCAGCTGAAGGCGGAGTTCTTCAAAACGCTGGGGCACCCGGTCCGCATCCGCGTCCTGGAGCTCCTGGCCGAGCGCGAGCACGCGGTTGCCGAGATGCTGCCGGAGGTCGGGGTGGAGGCCGCAAGTCTCTCTCAGCAGTTGGCCGTGCTGCGCAAGGCCAACCTGGTGGTGACCCGCCGGGAGGGCTCGAGCGTGTACTACGCGCTCACCGACCCCGAGATCGTCGAGCTCCTGCGGGTCGCCCGCGGCATCCTCTCCGGCGTTCTGGAGGGCCAGGCCGAGCTCCTGGCCGATCTGCGAGCCAGCCGTCACACCTGACCTGGCCCCACGGCGCCGGCCCTGGGGGCCCGCACCCCCGTGAAGCGGCCGTCTTCCGTCAGTGCGGGTGCGACGCGCTTCCGCTGACACCCGGAAGACGCCGCTCCCTCGTCTGCGCGGCCGTGCGTGTCCGGCCTGGTCCCGGCGTCAGGCGGCCCTCCAATTCGCTGCGGCTTCGGCGGTTACTTCTGCGCGTGCTGGCCCAGGTAGAACAGCAGCCAGATGAATCCGGCGAACACGTGCGTGCCGAAGATGTAGAAGAAGGCGCGCAGCGCGACGCCTTTCTCCTTCCACTTCTCCCGGTCCGCCGCCGACTGTCTCCCGGATGAGTTCTCCTTCAAGACTCGGCTTCCTTCCTGGTGTCTGGCCCGTCGTTCGGGTGGGCAGGGGCGGACGAGGACCTGCATCCCGTGCTTGCCGGCATGCTCGACGACGGCTGCGACCTCACCGGCTTCGACTGTGCGGACATCCGGCTGTGGGCCGGTGCCGAGATAGGTGACCTGGTAGAGCCGGGAGGCTGATCCGGCGCTGCCGGTCATGGTGTGCCTCCTGGCAGGATGAAGCGGACGACGACCGTCTTGCCGTACCCGCCGGGGGCGGGCTCGATACGCAGGTCGCCCCCGAAGGCGCGTGCCAGGTCGGCCACCGTGCGCAGCCCCTGCCCCGAGGAGCGGACGGCGTCGGCCGGCGATACGGGACGTGAATCCAGGTCTGCGACGCCGACCACGAGCATGTGGTCGGTCATGTGGACAGTGACCTCGGCATCGGGGGAGTGCTGGGCGTGACGAACTGCGTTGGCGACGAGCTCGCTGACGACCAGGAGCGCGGCCCCGGACAGGGAAGAGGCGCTCTCCAGGCCGAACAGGATCAAAGTACGTTCGGTCTGCTCGCGCGCGGCTCGTACCGAGCCCGGCACCAGCGGCACGGTCCACGTGTGCTTGCGTGGCTGCGGCGGCGCCGACTGCCCGCTGGGGTGCCGGGTCACTACCGCAGCCTCGGGCGAGCCGGTGGCATCGTCCGGTTCACCGGCTGCCCCCGTCCCCGCCGCCGATGGACACGCCGTGATCGCGGGCCACACGCTGCGCGTCCTCCAGCTCGTCGGCGGCCTGAGCCTCTTCGACGGCATCGCACGCCTCCTGCGCAGCCGCGAGACGAGCCCGCGCCACCCGAACCCGTTCCAGCGCCGCTTCCTCAAACCCGGCCACACCGCAACCCCGTCCGTCGACACTAGAACTAGTAAATTGCATAACTCTGCAAGTCTAGCCGGTGCGGGCACCGCGAGGACATCGCGGTGGGCGGGTTCAGCAGATCAGTCGAGAGTTCGGCCTCGGTGGCGAGGCGGAACCCCGCCTCCCTACGCTCGTCGTGACGACCGCGTCCACGGGGACAGGCACGGGCTGCACGCCTGGACTCTCCAGCCACGGCTGTCCGGCGTTGCGGACACGCTCCAGCGCTGGACCTCCTTCGCCCCAGGCCCCGGCGCGGCTTCACCCAGGGCAGAAGGCCACTCCCTTCCCCCCGCGCCCCGGATCCCTAGGGTGAGGGGGTGAGCACTCATACACCGAACGAGTCCCGCTTCATCTCCGTGCGCCGACAGGCTCCGTCGCCCGGTTCCGGCAGGGCGGCCGGCGCCTTGGGGCGACCCGTGGGGCGTGCACAGCCACGCGCGCCGAGGGAGCCCCTATGGCGTGACCTCGTCGGCCATGTGCTGCGGCGCGAGCGGCTCGCCCAGGAACGCACGCTGAAGGACGTCTCGGAGGCGGCCCGGATCTCGATGCCTTACCTGTCGGAGGTGGAGCGCGGACGCAAGGAGGCATCCTCCGAGGTGCTCGCGGCCGCCGCCCAGGCCCTCGGGCTCGGCCTCGCCGACCTGCTCCTGCTCGCCGGTGATGAGCTGGCCCGGCACACCCGGAGCCGGGTGGCACGTGGCCGCACGTCACCCACGGCGCAGTACGACGGCTTCTGCCTCGCCGCCTGACTGGACCGGGCCGACGGCCGGTACGACGGGGTGCGCCTCCGCCGTACCGGCCGCTCGCCGGCCCTCGGCCACGGCCGGGTTCGGGCTCAGACGAACGCGAACCGTCGGCTCAGTACCTCGTCGGCGAGCCCGTAGGCCACGGCCTCCTCGGCGGTGAACACCTTTTCCCGGTCCATGTCCGCGCGCAGCGTCGCCACATCGTGGTGCGTGTGTCGGGACAGGACCTCCTCCACCTGCGAGCGGATGCGGACCATCTCCTTGGCCGCGAGGCTGAGGTCGGAGACCGTCCCCTGTCGGCCGCCGCTGGCCGGCTGCCCGAGCAGCACCCGCGCGTGCCGGAGCACGAATCGTCGCCCTGGATCTCCACCCGCCAGCAGCACCGCCGCCGTCGACGCCGCCTGACCGACGCAGAAGGTGGAGATCGGCGCCTGCACGAACGTCATCGTGTCGTAGATCGCCATCAGCGAAGTGAACGAACCGCCGGGCGAGTTGAGATAGATCGAGATTTCCTGCTCCGGGCTCGCCGACTCCAGGTGCAGGAGCTGCGCGATGACCACGTTGGCGACACCGTCGTCGATCTCGGTGCCGAGGAAGATGATCCGCTCGTTCAGCAGCCGGCTGAAGACGTCGTAGGACCGCTCGCCCTGCGCGGTCCGCTCGATCACGTAGGGAACCGTGTACGACCCCATGTCACAGACCCGTCCGTCGGCGCGGCGTGGCCGGGCGGATGTCGGCGAGCGACTCCACCACCCGGTCCACCATCCCGTACTCCTTGGCCTGTTCGGCCGTGAACCAGCGGTCCCGGTCGCCGTCCCGCGCGATCGTCTCCTCGCTCTGCCCGGTGTGCTGGGCGGTGATCCGCTCGACGGCCTTCTTGGTGAACTGGAGGTTCTCCGCCTGAATCTCGATGTCCGCGGCGGTGCCGCCGATGCCCGCCGAGGGCTGGTGCATCATGATCCGCGCGTTCGGTAGCGCGAACCGCTTTCCGGGCGTCCCTACGGTGAGCAGGAACTGGCCCATGCTGGCGGCGAAGCCCATCGCCAGCGTCGAGACGTCGTTGGGGATGAGTCGCATCGTGTCGTAGATGGCGAGACCCGCGGTGACCGACCCGCCGGGGCTGTTGACGTACAGGCTGATGTCTGAGCGCGGGTCCTGCGCCGATAGCAGCAGCAGCTGCGCGCACACCCGGTTGGCCGACACCTCGTCGACCTGGGTGCCGAGGAGGATGATCCGCTGGTCGAGCAGCCTAGCCGCGAGGTGGTCGTCGAAGTGGCCGGGCGGTGTGTCGCCCTCCTCCGCGCGGGGCGCGAGCATGGTGAGGGGAGTCATCTCTTCTCCTTGTCGAGGCGGGATGCCGTCGACTCCACTCTTGACTCCAGGAACCCCCCGGGCGCCGTTCCTCTGCCCCCGGCAGATCCGCCACGAGCGGACACCACGTCACGGCGCTGGTAGTCGAACCTGATCGGGGGGATGTCCTGACCACCCGGACGGTCGATGTCAGCGTTGGGTGAGAGGATCACGTTCATGCCCCTGCCTCATCCCGATGATCTGACTTCACTGGTCCTGCGCACCGACTTCGGTGACGAGGGAGCCTGGGACGCGGTGCGAGCCGCACTCGACGCTGCCGGCGAGTATCCGCATGCCACGTATGTCAGCGACCTTCGTTTCGCCGGCGTGGATGTCCAGGCGCTCCTGAACGAAGAAGCTGCCTCGGAAGAAGCCGAGCAGACCGGCTACATGTTCCTGGCGGACGCGACCACGATGGATGATCCCGAACACCCGGTTCTGGCCCTGGACCTATCCGACGAACCTGGGCGAACATGCAGGGTCCCGGCGCAGTGGTTTCCGGACGTGGCTGCCAACCTCAGCATCGCCAACATGGACTTTGCGGACTTCGCCGATGCCGCTGATGGATCAGGGGCCTTCCGCGGCTTTGACCGGGGCTGATGCCTCACCGTTGGGGCACGTCCGGGGCGAGCCATGTGTGTCGCGCCAGTTCACCGTGCCTCGCGCGTGAGACGACGGCTCATCAGATCGATCACAGCGAGGCGGATCATCGCTTCGGAGCGGTGTGCGCGGGTCTCGTAGTCGCGGGCCAGGCGCCGGTGGTGGACCAGTGAGGTGCGCCTCTTCGAACTCGACAACGGCAGCATGTCCCAGGCCCGCCTCGCCAAGGAGGTCTGGAACTACGAGCGCTACGCCGGGCACCGCGTCTGGCGCGTTCGGCGAGGCCCGCCGGCCTCAGCAGTTCCGCGTGGGGAACGGTCAGGTGCCCGTTCCCCGAACGCTTGCGCAAGACAACCCTCTGGACTGGCGACGCTTGACTTGTGGCAGAAGGTCCAAGGGTGGCTTTTTCATTCCGGGGCGGCCCGCGCTGCTGCGCTCCTCCTGGCCGGGCACAGCGAGGCGATGGCGGGACTGGTGACGCCGTGCGCGGCGCGGCACAGCTCCCGCATGTCTGCGGCGCCTGCACCGGTGCGGCCCGGCCGGTCGGTGCGGCGCCGGGGCCTTCGGCCGCGCTTTCGCTTCGGCCTTCGGTTTCGCTGCGGGGCTGGCCCGCTGCAGGATGGTGGCCCGGCAAGCCCGTGGCGTTCCTGCCCGGCCGCCCGGCGGGGCGCGGGCCCAGTGCAGCCGGGCCTCGCCGGTGGCCTCCGGAACGCCGGTACCGACACCACCCGCCCGTGGTCGGGGTCGCTCCTCAGGCGACAGCGCTGCTCGGTGAAGACGGACCGCGCAGGGCGGGGGAGACGGTACGTCGTGCGCTCAAGAGGTTCCTTACCAGCGCCTCACCGCAGGCTCGCCGACCGCACGATCGATCTTTGCGTCACATCCCGCCACCACGGTGCCGCAGTTCCGCCTACGGAACCACCGGCCGGTCCGAGCGCAGGGCGTCGAGGGCTTCCGTGGGGGGTGGCACGCTGAGGCCGCGGTCGTAGGCGTTGGCAGTGACCGTCATGCAGTACAACAGTGCCGCACGGTCCTTTCCCATGGCCCCGCGGGCGGCCGGAGCGTACTCGTCGGCGAGGCGGTCGATCAGCAGCAGGCGGGACTCCAGCGGGACGGGGCGGTCCGCGGCGGCCGCGACCTGCGCCGCGTAGGCCGGGAGGCTGTCGGCGAGAAGCGCGAAGGGGCGACAGCGCGCGGGACAGTCCGTGCAACCGGGCAGTTCCCGGTCCGGCCGGCTCGCCACCAGCGTCACGAACTCGGCGCGAGCCTGTTCCAGGCGAGCCACGGCGTGTTCGGTCAACTCCGTGGTGGCCAGCCAGTCCTCGCACAGCCGCGCCAGGACCCGCGCGGCCCGGTCGCGTGCCAGCAGATGACGGCCGGTGTCGTCGGCGGCCCTCTCGGACGGGGCGGGCGCCGCAGGGGCCGCACCGCGGCCCGCGGCCACGGCCCGGGCGGGGACCCTCCGCGGGAGCGAGGCCAGATGGCGCTGCGCGGCCTGGGCAAAGGCGCAGTACGCCTCCTCGCCGTCGGCCGGACCCTCGGCCCTCCAGGCGCTCCACGCCTCCCACAACTCCTCCGCCTGGCCGAACACCAGCCCTTGGAAGAACGGCGCCAATGCGGCATCCGTCGATCGACGGGCCGGCGGCCGGTCGATCCGGTGGAGCAGGGTGCAGGGCGACGGGCAACGGCGGCAGCCTCCGTGCCGGTGGAGGTAGTGGCGGTTGGCCTCGGCCGGTGCACCGGGGCGGCCGACGTCGGTCTCCGGCCCTTGCGTGCCATCCGCCACCACGACCTCGTCCGCCTCGCGCATGGCGACGAGCACAGCCGATCCGATCCGCTCGTCGTGTACCACCGCCACTCCGGGCGGCAGCAGCCCCAGATGACGGCTCTGCCGGTCCGTCAGGTTCACGGCCGCAGACACCACCGCCCGGTCGTCGGCCGCCACGAGCCGGTGCAGGATCTTCACGTTGGAGTTCTTCACCACGTCCGGCGCCAGCTTGACCGGCACTTGGTCGGCGACGACGAAGCCCTCGCCGTACGCGCGCATCTCGGCCAGCATGTCGGTGAACATGGACACCGCCTTGGCCTGCGGATCCCCCACCTCACCGCCGGACGGGCCGCGAGAGGCGCGCAGCAGCCGGTGTGCCTCCTCGATGAGGGTGAGGTGCCGCAGTCCCACGCCGGACGGAGCGGTATCGGACCGGGCCTCCGCATGCTCGTACAGCATGCACAGCAGCAGGGCCATGACGAAGGACTTCTCCTCGTCGTCTCCCAGGCCGCGCAACTCGACCACGGCCGGACGCTCGAACAGCTCGGTCACCGGCACCCCGCGCCGGGTGTCCAGGGCCATGCCCTTGGTGCCGACGAGCAGGCTGCCGAGTCGGGACCGCAGGGCGGCTCCCATGTTCTGGTGGACCTCACGCCCGTACGAGCGACGGTCCAGCACCTCTTCGATCTTCCCGTACAGGTCACCGACCGAGGGGATCAGCGCAGCACGGTCAGCCGCCGACGGGCGGCGCCCCAGAAGGTCGTTGACGGAATACTGAAGGTCCCAGCCCCGCTCGGTGTACACCTCGATCATGGCGTCCTCCAACACGTACGACATGCCGGCGAACATCGGGAACGAGGCGTTGAACACCGCTTTCAGGAGATCCAAGTGGCGTGAGAGTGGGGTGCCCTGCAGTGGCTCGAACGGGTTGAGCCGTAGTGGCATCGGAGCCTGAGGCCCGATGCCGAAGACGCGCAGGCGCCCACGGAGGCCCGGATGCGCTGCCAGATGCCGGTACTCGGCCTTGGCCGGCTCGATGACCAGGAAAGGCACGCCCAGGCCGGTGTACGCCTCCAGCAGCAGGTTCTTCGCCGTGGTGGTCTTGCCGTAGCCGGTCATCCCGGTGATGAACACATGGCGATTGAGGTCTTCGGCGGAGACGGCCACTGTCTGGTGCACGTCGCCCCGGCTGTCCAGCAGTCTGCCCAGCGTCACTGGACGGTGCTCCACCTCGGGGGCGACGAGCGCGAACTCGGCGCTCTCGCGCATCGGCAGCCCGGGCACGGCTCGGCGCGGCAGCGCGAGGAGAACGGCCAGCTCGGTGGAGGTGATGTTGGTGGCCAGCGCGTCGAAAGCGGGACCGAGCGGGTGACCGGTGCTGCCGTCGGCGGGTGTCAGGGCCAGGACCTGCCCCTGCAGGGCGGCTTCGCGCAGCAGGGCGGGCGGCAGCCGTAGCACCCGCAGCGGGTCGAGAGTCGTGCTCTCGCCGCTGCAGATACCGCGCAGCGCTCCGGAAAGCGACTCCAGCACGCCGTCGTTCTCCGCCGCGAGGTAGACCGCAGTACGCCACCAGCCCTGCGACCGGGCCGCCTCCAGTCGGTCGATATGGCGCTGGAGCAGCCGCTCGCAAGCTTCGGCGGCACCGTTGAGCAGCTCGCTGCTCTCGCCGAGCGACCGGCTGCTGCCCGTCGTCCGCGAAGGGGTGCTCTGCGGTACGGCCATCGACTTCGCAAGCCCGCCCAGCGGGACGGACAGCGGGCCGACCCGGCCCAGAGGGCGCAGCACCGCCGCACCAGGGGCGAGAGGCGGGACCGCCGCCGCCAGCGCGCAGAACACCGCGATCCTGCCCAGCAGCGCGGGCAGCGCCTCGGCACCCTCCTGGGGGAGGGGCGTGGACGTCGCGTTGCTGCTGCCTTCGGTACTGCTGACCGTACGTCGCACCAGGGCGTGGATCTCGCCGCGGATCCGGCGGCAGTGGTCCAGCGTGGCGTCCAGAACGGCGGCGGGCAGAGGCTCGGCGGCGACCACGAGGGCGTAGCGTCCGTCGACGGCGGAGGTGAGCCGGTCCAGCGACTGGAACGCGGCGGGGGAGAGCCCGGACGAAGGGGAGGGGATCCCGGTGACCACGGCGAGCGCGGGGGCGGTCCGCAGGAACGCGGTCAACTCCGCGTGCGTCCCCTCGTCGGGCTGGTGGGCGGGGCCGAGCCGCAGGCCGGGGACGTGAGCACGCAGGGTGCCGGTCTGCCCGTGCAGGAAGTCCTCCGTGGATCCGGCCGAGACCCCGGGGATCCGTCGGCCGCCCCAATGGACGCGGTGCGCGGTACCGGTGCCGTGGACCGCCACGCTCAGTACGTGTCCGCCGCTGTGACAGGAATTCAGTACGTGGGGCAGAGCCGCGTTCCAGTCCTCACCGGGGACGGGTGCGCCCAAGGCCTCGACCTGGTGCAGAAGCGGGCGCGGTGCGGATCGCGCGGGTCCTCCCACGGTCCAGCGGGCGGCGTCGAAGTCACCCAGATACCGCCGTTCCAGCAGGCTGAGCAGGAGCCCGGCCACGTCTTGGTCAGGTCGGGAGGCATGGTCGGCCGGTTCGGCGGATCCGGAGCCGCTTCCCCGTACGGCGCGCGGTGGTCCGATGGTGGCGGGAGCGGCGAGGAGCGCCGCGTCGGCCTCCGGCCCGCTCGGGGGAGTCATGGACGCATCCACGGTGGGAGCACCTCCGGTGGGTCGGGGCAGCGGGAATCGGGGGAGAGCAGCCCCGGCCCGGATCCTGAACGGTCGGTGGACGGGGTGGACGGGGTGGACGGGGCCGCGGCCGGGCCGCGGTCCGGTTGTGCGGGGATCGCAGGGACGGCGCGAACGGCGTACTCCGCGGACGGCACGGGCGCGAAACGGGAACGCAGCAGCGGCCACCAGGCCGCGCCGGCCGCAAGATCGGTCACCGGGTCGGGGCCGCACCACACCGACGCCCCTGCCGCCGCATCGGTGAGCGCGGAGCGCATCGCCGGCCAGACGGCGCCCGGCCCCCCGAGCACCACCGAGGAAGGGTGCGGCACGGCCGCACGGGCGGCCTGCCGGAGCAGGTGCAGGCCGTCGGCAACGGCCGGGTCCGCCGCCAGTTCGGCCCCACGCACCACCAGCGGGGCGAACAGCCTTTCGGCGTAGGCCCCCTGCCACTCGACGGCATCGGCCTGCGCGAGACGGGCCGCGCACTCCTGGACGCCGTCGGCCAGAGCCAGCAGATCGGCGGCGGGGGCGTCCTCGCGGCACCGCGCCAGCACCTGACCCACGAGGAGTTCCGTCCATTCGCCCCCACCGTGCGCAAGTACGGTGTCCGGTCCGGTACGCGTGAGGACGATGGGCCCGCCGTCCGGCCGGATCGCACGGAAGGGGGCGAGTACGCTCCATCGCTCACCCACCGCGACGGCCAGCAGCGCACCGGTGGGCAGCGGCCGCCCGGGCGAGGCCAGCCGCCGGCACAGCAGCGCTTCGGCCGGTCCGATCCGCAGGGCGCCGCCCAGTCCCGCTTCCTCCACGTACTCTTCGGCGTCGGCAGGTGTGCCGGGTCCGGCACACAGCACCACCCGGTAGCCGGGCGCCGGGCCCGCACGCTCCGGGAGCCCCAGGTAGCGCGCGACCCGGTCGCGCAGTCCGGTCAGGAACTCCGCGTCCCACGGATCGCGCCGCCACTCCAGCAGGCGGTCCGCGGTGGCACGCCCCGAGGCCAGGGAACGCTGGGCCGCCGCACTTCCCCATCCCAGACCCTCGCCGTAGGCATGGGGGATCCACACCCGCAGCCCATCGCCGACCGTCAGGGGCCGACCGCCTTCCAGCAGCGCCGGTACCGTGCTGCTGTGCTGCACGTCGAGGCCGAGGAATCCGCTCATCGCACCGTGGCTTCCCCGGTCGCGGCAACGAGCCGCTCCACTTCTCGGCTCAGCAGCCGGTGTGCCGCGTCCAGGCAGTCCACCGGGGCGGGGTCGGGATCGGCCGGCGTGGCTGCCACCGGGCGGCATCCCGCACTGATCTCGTCGAGCGCGGCCCGGCGCCGCTGACGCAACCGCTCGGCGGCCCGGACCGCTGCCGCGCGGACGTCCGCCTTGACCTTGGCCCGGTCGGGCATGGCCGCCTCCGTGGCGAGTTTTGCGGCCTGCACCGAGGCCGCGGCTACGGTGACTGCCGTGTCGATGTGCCGTAGGGCCTTCCAGGACAGCTTCGGAATCATCGTCCCCACCCGGCTGCTGACCGCGGAGCCGAGTCCGTCGGTGAGGGCCTCCGGGAGCTTTCCCGCCAGCCGGCCCGTGACCTCGACCGACACCCGCTCGGGCTCCAGGATGTCCAGCAGCCGCCGTGTTCCCTGCGTGCCCGGCGGCTTGTGGTGGTTGAGTTCGGCCGTCCTGGCCACGACCTCCGCGAGGCCGAGGGCTTCCTGCCGGGCCACCGTGCGCAGCCGTTCGGTGAGCCGGACGCCGTAGCTGCCGTCCCGCAGCACCGGGCCCTGGTCCAGCTCCGCGGCGATCTCGTCTCCCACGGTCCGCGCGTGCACTGCCAGCCTCTCCAGCATCCGGTCCAGCTCACCGCCGACGGTGTCGAGGAACCGCCGCCGGGAGGTGTCGATGGCCGTACGCGCCACCTCCGCCTCGACCAGCAGCTGCCGGAACAGCGCACGTTCCGCGTCCAGTCGTTCGGCGGCTTCCTGTGCGGCCGCCTCCAGGATCCGGGACGCGCGGGCACGGCGGGAGGCGAGGGCCGACGCCGTGGCCCGGTCGGTGAGCCTGCTCACCAGGGCACCGGCCTCGGGGCCCCCGAAATGGTCCGGGTGCGCGGCGGCGGCGCGGGCGCTGACGAACACCACTTCCGGCGGCAGCGCACCGTCCAGCGCGTACTCCAGGCGCTTGAGGTGGGCCGGGGCGCGGGCGTCGAGGTAGCGCTGCCACTCCTCGGGCGTGTCTTCGTCGAGGAAGACGTTGACCAGCAGCGCCAGTGACTCGGCGCCGTGACGTTCGCGGTATTCGCGCAGGAAGTCCTCCTCGACGGTGGCCATCGGCTGGCGGGAGTTGAAGACCCACAGCAGGAAGTCGCCCTGGGCGGCGATGTCCGCCGCGCGACGGGTCATGGCCGGTGTGTCGTTGATGCCGGGGGAATCGACCCAGCGTCCGCCGTCCGGCACGGGGCAACGGGCGAGTTCGACGGTGACGGTCCGTGTGGCGCCCACTACGTCGAAGCGGTAAGACCCGTCCGCGGCGACGAGCGTGACGGCCTCCGTGATCGCCTCGGTGGTGGCGGGCACCTCGCGCCGCCCCGCTCCGTCACAGACCGTGACCCGGTCTTCGGGGCCGGGACCGATGACGCAGGCGATGCCCGTCTCGGGGTAGTCGCTCACCGGAAGCAGGGCACGGCCCAGCAGCGTGTTGAGCAGGCTGGACTTGCCCGCGCTGAAATGACCACCGAAGACCAGTGTGACGGCCGGAGGGGCCATCACCGCGGCGGCCCGGGCGAGGACATCGGCCACCGAGTCCCGATAGGGCTGACCGTGATGGCGGGCGAGAGCGGCATCGAGGGGGGACGGAAGGTACACGGCTTGTCGCTTTCGTCGTCCGTGCTGGACGGGTGCAAGGGAGGGGTGCGGTGGACCGGGTGACCGGGAGGCGTCCGTGCGGCAGCTCTGCCGCACCGTGCGGCATGCGTGCGCCGGCGGGCGCCTCCCGGTGGGGGCAGGCCAGGTCAGATCTGCTGGGCCGTGCTGATCGCCTTCTGGAGCTTCAGCAGGTGCCCGGATACCGTGGACCGGACCGCGTCGAGACGTGCGACCAGCAGGTCGCGTTCGTGCTGGTCCCGCTGGTTTTCCTCGACCATCGCCCGGATGTGCTGCTCCTCCTCGCCGATAACGCCGTTGATCTCGGCGGTGACCACCTCCTCCAGTTCCTCGAAGGAGGCCCGCACCCGAGCGCCCAGGTGCGGCGCGAGTTGGCCGGGCAGATCCCGCAACAGGCCGTCCGAGTCCGTCGCGAGCCGCCTCTTGAGCCGCTTCTCCAGGTTGATCCCTCCGCCGACGGCGCCGCCGAGCAACGAGGCGGCCATCAGCACCGGCACCACCAGCGGGGCGGCCGGGCTGACCCCGAGCAGCCCGAGCACCATGCCCGCCCCCAGGATGCCGCCCACCCCGCCGAGCGCGCCGCGGAATCCGGCCGTACCCCCGCTGACCGCGCCGCCCAGCCCGCCCAGGGCGAACCCCGCGACCATCGACAGAACCCGCTCGGCCGTTCCCACCAGCGGTTTCCGTTCCGGCTCCGTCTCCCAGCCCGTCAGCTGCAGATGCAGTTCACCGAAACCGTCACCGATCGCGGCGATCTCACCCTCGATGTCATGCGCGAGGTTGCCCAGGATGGGCTCCAGCACGCGCTGAGCCTCGACGTCGGCCCAGTCCGCGAGCTGGTCGGTCACGTACTGCTGCACGGCCTCACCGATGACCGCGGCGGCCTTCTTCTGCTGGAACACGCCCAGCGCGAGGTTCATCTTCACCTCGACGGCATCGATGTGGGCCGGCAGTCCGTCCCGCATCGACGCGATCCGGGAGGCGAAGCTGACGGCCAGCACGGCTTCCGCCTCGGTGCGGTAGCGGTTGAAGAGCGCGGGCAGCAGGGCCGGCCGGTTCCTGATCGACGCCATCGTCGGCAGCAGCTCGGTGTACGTCTCGCGCAGCCGTACCTGGTCGGTACGTGCGGCACGCATCCGCTGCGCGATGTGCTGCTCCACCGATTCCGCGGAAGCGGCCGCCACCGTCGTGTACTTCATCAGGTGTACGTGGTGGCGGTCCCGCAGCAGGAAGTCGCCGAGACGCCGCTCCAGGGCGGCCAGGCCGGACTGCTCGACGAGTTCCGGCTTCCCCTCGTAGACCCCCGAGCGGGCCTGCGCCGCGTCCACGAAATAGATGTCACGGGACGTCAGGTCCTGACCGGTGTAAGCAGGGCCGCCCAGGTAGTCGCGGATGTATTTGTTCCACACGTAGCCACGCAGCCGCTCGTCCACGGCCCGGCCGTTGAAGAGGTTGACCACCGTGAAGACACGGGTGCCTTCCTCGACGAGAGCGCCCGCGTTCATCAGCTCGCCGTGGCCCATCAGGATGTCGCTGCGGTAGACGAGGACGGCGGCGTCGCACCGCGCCGTGGCCTCCTGGGTCACCTTGGTGCGGGTGGGGTGCTCGTCCAGGCCGGGTGAGTCGTATACGACGACACCCGCCTGGCAGAGCCGGGAAGGGAAGCCCATCTCGAACTCCCGGATGGTACGGAAGCGCCGCGAGGTCTCCTCTTCGTCGATGTCCAGGGTGGACTCCCTCAGATATCGCTCCAGCGTCCACTTCTCCGAGGATCCGTCGAACCCCCACCGGGTGACGTAGGGCTGCTCGGCATAGCACACACCGGTCAGCGTGGCGGTGGCCGGCAGGTCGTCGACGACCATCGGGCCACTCTGGCCCCCCAGGTCGACGGGTCCGGTGTTGCCGCCGAGCAGGGCGTTGAGCAGCGTCGACTTCCCGGTCTTGAAGCGACCCATCACCATCAGGTTGAAGGTGTCGGAGCGGAGCTGGGAGGCGAAGGCGGACAGGCGCCCCGCGGTCTCCCACATCTCCAGTTCCTGGGCGACCTTCGCCAGCCCCTCGATGGCCTGGTCGGCCTCGTCGCGCGCCTGTTCCGCGCCGCGGCGCATCATGTCGGCGAGCTTGCTGCCGGCCTGAGTGCCGTTGGCCTGAGTGCCATTGATCTGCGCGCCGCTGGTCTGCGCGGCACTGATTCCGGTCGTGCTGAACGTTTCGGACACGGCTTTCTTCCCTCCCTGTGTCCCCGGCGGGGACCCGCGAACGGTCGGCCCGGTGATACCTGCTTGTCTGCTGGCGGTGTCTCTGCGCGGCGGGGCCCGGCTCCTCCCGGCGCCCTGCGCGGGGATCAGCGCCGTGTCGTCAGGGTGGCGAACCTGCCCTTCAGCTCCGCCAGTTCGGCTGCTGCGGCCGTGGCGCTTCCGCTTTCGGCGCGGCGGCGTGCCGACGGCCCAAGGTCCACCGTCGGCGCCTTTGCTTCCAGCTCGGCGACGGCCCGTGCGTACTCGGCCTCGGCCGCGGCCCGCACGGCCCCGCCCAGCTCCCGCATCGCCCCCGTCGCAGCAGCGGCCAGCTCGTCCACGCGGTCGCGGACCACGCGGCTGCCATGGCGTGCGGCGTGGCCGACTCGCTGTTCCGTCCTGTAGCGGTGCACCGCCACCCCCACTGCGGCTCCGGCACCCGTCGTCAGGAGGATGCCGATGCCGCCGAGGGAGAGCCCGGTCGCCGCTCCCAGCACGCTGCCGGCCAGTACCTCACCGGCAGGCATTCCCGAGCCCGAGGACGGCCGGCCAGGGGCCGACACGCCGGACCGCGGCTCCCACGCGGACTCGTCGAGTGGCGTCCGCGTGGCCTCGGCCGACCTGTCCGGGGGACTCATCGCGTGGGCGACGTACGCGGCGTCGATCCGGTGCTGCATCTCGACGTGGGCCAGGTCGGCCTTGGCGGCGCGGGCCCGGATGGCAGCACGGGCCGTCGCGGCGTACGCGGCGATCCCCCGGTCGAAGTATGCGGTGACCAGAGCGTCGACGCCGGCACGGTCGGGGAACCGGTCCCGGTGCTGCGCCAGGTGGCGGTCGAGCCCGCGGAGCAGATCCTGTTCCATGGTGCGCAACCCCGCCTCGACCTCCTGGCAGCCGGCCTCGATCTCGTGGTCGAGGACGCGCTGCAGAGCGCGGTACGCGTCGTCCAGCAAGGCGCGGGAACGGGCGGCCGCGGCGGCCGCAGCCTTGCCGCCCCCGTCGTCGGGGGACGTGTCCCGCCGACCGGCCACGACCTCCGCAGCGAGGTCGAGCAGGTGGGCGATCTCCCCTTCGAGCAGCGTGGTCCCGAACCCTGTGTCCTCGGGCGAGGGGGAGGGGGAAGCGGCGGGAGAGGGAGAGGCGAAGGAGGCGAGGCGGGAGGCGTCGGCGGCCAGCCGTTCGCCGAGTCCTGCGTCGGTGGTGGGTGTGGCTTGCGGCCCCGACCACAGGAGCAGCCCCGGGACCGGAGGAGCTCCGCTCCCGTCGTCCAGCATCCGCAGGAAGCGGCCCTCCACCAGCGCGACGTCGGTGGAGTCTGCCAGTTCCTCGGCACCGGTCAGGACGACGGCGATGGTGCCGGCGGGACGCGTTGCCAGGTCCGCGGCGGCGGCCAGCTCGTCCGGGCCGAGCAACTCGGCACACCCCATGGCCAAGAGCACGCGGTCCGCGTGCAGGGACCGCAGAGGATCTGTGTGCAGGTCGGCGAGTGCCACCGTGTGCCGGGCCGCGGCACCGGACCGTCCGGCCGGGAGCGCTTCGGCCAGCCCGGAGACCAGTGCCTCGGAGGAGACGGCCAGCAGCAGGCCCGGGCGGTCGGCCCGCACCTTGTCGGCGGCGTACGCCACCGTGGGCCACCTGTGCCGGTTCGCGGCCTGCTCGATGTCGCCCACCAACGCGGTCAGCTCCGTGGCCGCGGTGTCCTTCCGGTCGTTGTCGTACGGGGGATTCGTGCCTGCGGTCCGGTCGTCGGACATCACTGCTCCAGCCAGGAGAAGAAATCGGGCGTCAGGTCCCGCGCCCATGGGGTGAGTTCGCAGGCCAGGAGCAGCGGCAGCATCGACGCCAGCTCCGCGCGGTCCCCGGGATCGCCACTGCCTGCTGAGAAGAAGTCGGGAAGGCAACGGTCGAGGAGATCGTCCAGCAGCCGCTGGTCCTCGCGCAGTGCGGAGATCGGCCGGCCTGTCGGGGCCACGGTCACGGGCCCGCCCGATGCGCCCGAGGCCAGCGGGAGGGCCCGCGTCGTCGCGTACACCAACACGGCCCCGCCGCCGGCGGCGAGCGCCCACCACCGGTCGGGTGTGTCGACCTGGAGAGGCTGCCGGGGGCGACGCAGTGCGGGCGAGGCGAAGACGGCGAAGCCGGGTACGCCCCAGCGCAGGGTGGGCAGGGGAGGCGAAACGAAGTGTTCCACCGGCACCTCGGAGCGCCGCAGCGGATGCTCGGCGAACTCCTTGCGGATCTGCTCGTACGGGCGACCGGGGGTCTGCGGGACGGGCGGGGTGTTCACTGCGCGATCCTTTCGCTGGGCGTGGCCTCGGTGACGCGGACCCGGTCGGTGACCACACAGTCGCCGCCGCTGTGCAGCCACGCGTCGGCCATCGTCGCGGCATCCACGAAGCGGGCGGCCTCTCCGCTGCCGCTGTCGTTGAGGTAGAAGCCCTGGAGCCGCCCGCTGAGCGGGTCGCGGGCGGCGCCGATCGGCAACGCGGCATGGTTGGGGCGGCCTGCCTCGTAGTAGTTCCCGTCGTCCCACAGCACACCGGCGTTGACCGCGATGATCACGCCGCGCCCCTCCTCCAGGTGTGAGGCCAAGTCCTCCAGTGAGGTCGCCTGCTCGGTGTGGGCCGCAACGCCGAAGTCGCCGAGCAGCCGGGCCTGCTGCTCCAGCGTGGTGCCACCGCGGGCCGCGAGACTTCCGTCGGTCTGGCAGAGACCGTTCTCGACAGCGTGCCGGACGACGTCCGCCTCGGTGACGTCGAGCCCGAACTGGCGCAGCACTCCCTCGCAGGAGCACAGGCCACAGGTACCCTGGTAGCCGTAGGGGTTGTCGCCCTGCTGGTGGGCGTGGTCGGCGAAGGTGCCGACGTCGCCGAACACGATGGTTTCGGAGCCGTCGGGCAACGTGTCGAAGTATTGGGGGACATCCGCCTCCACGTCGGCCGGCCAGGCGTGGACGTCGGACAGGATGTCCGTGTGAGGTTCCGGGGGTGGTGCCTGGTCCACTGTCCCCTCCTGCATCTGATGGGCCCGCTGCAGCACGGGCCTTCATCGCATTGGACCCGGTGCGCGGGACGCCATTACCGGTCCCGGGAAAGTTCTTCCGCGACTTTCGCGCAGCCGCCCCGGAGCAGGGCCGCCCAGTTCCGGGGCCGGTGGCCGGGCGAGCGGTCGAGGACCATCCGGCGGAACGTGTCGGCCTCGTCGGGAGTCAGCGGTTCGCTCCGGGTACGGCGCGCCGCCCGCTCCGCCGCGGCTGACAGCTCCTCAGGCGTGCCCAGCAGCTCGGGATGGTGAAGGAAGAGGGCCACCCGGAACTTGACGACGCCCCTGCAGTGAGCCACCGCGCACCGCGAGGCGGGGAGGCCCAGCTCGTCGCCCAGCTGGGCCCAGGTGGAGTCCGGCCGACGTAATCGGGCGAGCAGCACGGCGAGTTCGGTGGCATTGACCTCGCCGCGTGCGTGTGCGCCCTGGGCGGCTTCTGCCAGCCAGCCGCCCTCCGCGCGCCCGACGGCGGGTCCTGATGTCGCCGGCTCCGCCGCCCAGGGAGGATCCAGGGGCAGCGGTGCCTCGCGGCTCCTCAGCCGCTGCCGTCGAGCGCCGGCACGGGCGGCCTCCCGGCGGGCGATGGCCATCGTCCAGGTCAGGAACGCGGCGTCACCACGAAAATGCGCGAATCCGCGCCAGGCGCGCACAGCGACGGCCTGGACCAGATCCTCGGCCTCTTCCCGGCTGCCGGTAGCCCAGCGGGCGTACGCCCGTAACTGCTGCTGCACCGCCGCCCATTCACGCGAGAAATGCGCATCCACCCGTTCCTGGCCGCGTGGAATGCCGGCCGGCCGTCCCATGGACATGTGGAGTCCCCCTCCCCAGTCCCCACCCTCGGGCGGTGTTACCGGACTTCAGCATAGGAAGCGCCACTCTGTCCGTGCAGTGATGAAAAAACGAGTCTCTTATTGATCGCTTCAGGCGCAGTTGTGATGAGAAGTTGGCAGTTGGGCGTGGTGGGGTTGGCGTCAGAGGCCCTACCGTGGCGCCGCGCCGAGCGCCCGGCGGCTGTCCGTCCTGGGCATCGTCAGGGTCGGCGATCGATCGTGCGGCGGGCTGCTGCCGTCGGGTCCGTTGCCCGGGGGCGGTGGTCCGAGCGCCGGCGCCGGGGGCTCGCGGACGGCCCAGGGGTCCCCGGCCGCGGAGTTCTCCGATCTACGACGCCCTCGAGCGGCAGTGGCGCCAGGAAGGCCGGGAGG
>NZ_JBSGZP010000002.1:0-42906 GCF_053611065.1 Streptomyces sp. NPDC054840 | reverse complement strand
CTCTACACCCACGCCACCTCCGGCAACGTCCGCTGGAGAACCGGCGCCCTCTTCGCGGCCGCCGGCATCCCTCCCGCCATGGCGGCAGCCGCCCTCGCCGCACGACTGCCCGGGGAGTTGCTCACGGCCGCGTTCGCAGCCGTCGCAGGTCTCGCGGCCCTGCGCATGCTCAAGTCCCCCGCACCCGAGAACGAGGTCCGCCCGGTCCGCCCGGTCCGGGCCGCCGGAGCCGGCGCGAGCCTGGGGGCGGTCACCGGATTCCTGGGGGTCGGCGGCGGATTCCTCGCCGTCCCCGCTCTGGTCGGAGTGCTGGGGTTGAGGATGCGGGCGGCCATCGGGACCAGCCTGCTCGTCATCACCGTCAACTCGCTCGCCGCTCTCACCGTCCGTACCGGCGGCGCGGGGCCTCTGGACTGGGCAGTCGTCGCGCCCTTCACCGGGGCGGCGATCCTCGCCGCCTGGGACGGAAAGCGCCTGTCCGCCGCGATCAAGGGCCCCGCCCTGCAACGCATCTTCACTGTCGTGCTGCTGGCCCTTGCGGCCTTCATGCTCACCGACGCGATCCGCTGACAGCGGGTCCGCCGCCCCTACGGCCACCTCCCACAGCTCGCCCGGTATCCGCACCCGGACGCCGCCAACACCCAGCAGGAGAGACAGTCCCCCATGAGCACCCCCCACGCCCTCAGCTCCGAACAGGCCCTCACCCGCCTGCACGAGCTCACCGTCCTCGACGTCCGCACGCCCGGCGAATACGCCACAGGTCACCTGCCCGGCGCCCTGAACGTCCCCCTCGATCAGATCGCACGTGCCCTCCCCGCCATCCACCACGCCGCCGACCGCGGCGACATCCTCGTGGTCTGCGCCTCCGGAGCCCGCTCCGACAGCGCACGCAAGACGCTCGCCGAGCACGGCATCGACACCGCGACCCTTGCCGGGGGCACCGGCGCCTGGGCCGCCGCGGGCCATGACCTCCACCGCCCCGAGCAAGGCTCGCGCACTGCGTGGGGCATGGAACGCCAGGTCCGCCTGACCGCCGGCGCTCTTGTCCTCGCGGGCCTCGGACTCGGCCTGCTCCACCCCGCCTTCCAGCTCATCTCCGCCGCCGTCGCCGGCGGACTGGCCTTCTCCGCCCTCGCCAACACCTGCGGCATGGCAGCCGCCCTCGCCAAACTCCCCCACAACCGTCCGCGGCATGGCGACCTCGAGGCCACACTGGCAGCCCTCCTCGATCACTGACCCCGGAGATGAATACCCCCTGGGGTACCATGGGTACGGACAGCCCATCCATCAGGAGGTACTCGGTGAAGGTCGACGACAACGCGGTCAGCTCAGTCCTCAACCGACTGCGCCGCGCCCAGGGGCAGCTCGCCGGTGTCATCGCCATGATCGAAGCCGGGCGAGACTGCAAGGACGTCGTGACCCAGCTCGCCGCCGTCTCCAAGGCACTCGACCGTGCCGGATTCAAAATCGTCGCCAGCGGCATGCGCCAGTGCATGAGCAACGCCGATGAGAGCCAGGCGCCCATGACCGAGGAAGAACTCGAAAAGCTCTTCCTGGCTCTCGCCTGACACTCATCCGGAAGACGCGCGAGGCACCGACACTCCGCCATGGCCCCGGCCTCGCGGGCCGCACGGGCGCCGCACCGGAGGTGACATCCGCGCCCGGCCCATGGGGACGGAAGCGGAGGTCGCGCTGGGGCGACTGGCGTCCTTTGCGGCGGCAACCCCATGAGGAACCCGCCTCACCCGGACCGCAGCACGGTGAATCCGGGTGCCGAACACGCGCCGGCGGCGCTCGTTGTCGCGCACGAGTGTCGCCGATTCCGCGAGGAGATCCGCAGCTCGGTCGAGCAGCTCGGACGCCGAGTAGAGGTAGGCGGGGGCGTTCCGCTCGGACCGGAGGTCACCCAATCGTGGGTGGTGCGCGCACGGCGTGCACGCCGACCCGGCCACCCGCACCCCGGTGTCACTCGCCCACCACACCAGGTGACACCAATGGCGCGAAACATCACGCAAAGTGTCATCCTGGCGGGTAGGAGTCCTGTTCCACACCAGCCCGAGGACCCGATAATCGATGCCTTAAGCAGGCTGTGCCGGGGGGCCTGGGTCCGTTGTCGTGCAACGACGCAGGCTCTGATTCAGGAGTCGCGGATTGTGCTGGAGTACGCGGAATGCGGTAACGGGTCACACCCGGTTGCTTGTGCGGTAGCAGCTCGCGTACTTGGGGCCAGAAACGCCCAGGGCTCTGAGAATGTCGACGTGCGCTGACCAAGACCGCGACCGCGGACCGCCTTCGTTGACCGGGAGAGAAGATGACCATCAAGGACATCGGGCCGGAACCTCAAAGCTTCGACCTTGAGAAGGCGACGCTTGAGAACACGAACTATCGCGCCGTCGCCTGGTCCGGGAAGTATCTTCAGTTGACCCTCATGTCGATCCCGGTGGGTGAGGACATCGGCTTGGAAGCACACCCGGAGACTGACCAATTCCTACGACTCGACGCAGGCCGGGGTCGCGTCCAGATGGGCCGCGCGAAGGATCGACTCGACTTCGACCAGGAGGTCGAGGACGGTTGGGCGATCTTCGTACCCGCCGGCACTTGGCACAACGTCACCAACATCGGTGACGAGACCCTGCAGCTCTACGCCGTATACGCACCGGTCCACCACGCGTCGGGCAAGATCCACGCCACAGCCGCCGACGCGGAGCGCGACGAGGACTCAGGCGACGACGAGCCGGCAAGCTGGTCGGCCCAGCCTGACCAACAGCCGTCGGACGAGCACGCCTGACCACCGAGTTCTCATCGCGACAGTAGTTCCTCGCCAGAGGCGAGCCGGGAGAATCACGATCCTCCCTTCCGCCCGTACACCCATCTCGCCGCTGTTGACCGCTTCGGAGGGAACGGTTGGGGCACGTCTTTCGCGGTTCATCTGCCTGGATGTACCGCCCAAAGGCAGTCCCGCGTTCCTCCGCGACGGGCAGGCGTCGGCCTGCGTCCCGCCTCGACCGTTCGTTCTCCAGTGCAAAAGCGTTCCAGGAAGGCCGATGTCACGCTGGCTCCGTCCGAGCTGGACGACGAGATGGCCAAGGCCGCACGTTCCTGCCCCGGCGTGCCGAGGAACAGCCCCAGCCGTGGCCCGGCATGCAGGTGACGTCAGGCTGTTTCAGTATGGAAGTCGGGCCGGACGTGTCGCTGTCCACGGAGGTGAATGCGATGACGCTTCCCGCGCGGCGCCGGACCGGTGGCCCGGTGGAGCCGGACGCGTTCCTCGGCGCACGCACCAGTTCTGCGCGCCACGGGCGCGGCACCCGGCGCTCCAGCCGATGCGGGTACCAGGCCGTGCTCGCCTCGGCGGTGACGAGCGACGACGTCGGTACGGGTCCGGCCGACGGTGCGCTCACGGTCACCGTTCCCAAGGCGCAAGCAGTCACGGCACGTGGCGGGAAACGGCCTCCGTGAATATGTGCGAGAGAACAGCGGGCATCGCCAGGCCCGCGGGGCCGTGCCCAGAGGGCGGCTCGCCGGGAAAGGGTCAGCGCGATCGCCTGGGTACCGCGATGAGGACGGCCGCGACGCCGGAACCCACCACAGCCAGGGGTACCGACGGCGCAGGGGGATCGGAGAGCGCGTCCAAGCCGTCGATCCTCACCTTGACGATGAATCCTGCGGTCGATCTCTGCTGGGAGGTCGGGCACCTGGAGGTCACCGGCAAGAACCGTGCCCGGGTCAGGTCGGTGACCGCCGGGGGCGGAGGCATCAACGTCGCCCGTCATGTCGTGCGGCTCGGAGGACGAGCCACCGCCGTCCACACCGCCGGAGGCGAGGTCGGCCTGCGCCTGAACCGGCTGCTGGACGAAGAGGGCGTCGACCACGTCGCCGTCGACATCGACGATGACACCCGCGAAGCACTCGTGCTGTTCGAGGCCGAATCCAACCGCGGCTACCACATCGTGCCGCCCGGCCCGCACCTGCACGACCACGAGGGACGGCGAGCCCTGGATGCACTGGTGCAGGCCGTCGGCAACTGCCCGTACGTCGTGGCCAGCGGCAGCCTGCCCGGCGGCCTGCCCGACGACTTCTACGCGGTCGCCGCCCGCCGCATCAGGGAAGCCGGATCCCGAATGGTCCTGGACACCTCCGGGCCGGCGCTTCGCGGAGCACTCGCGCAGGGCGTGTTCCTGTTCAGGTGCAACCGCACAGAGGCCGAGAGCCTGACCGGCCGGCCGGTCCGCGGCTTCGACGACGCCCGGGCCCTCAACGAGCACCTGCTCACCACGGGGGCCGCCGAGATCGCCGTCACCACCCTCGGAGAACTGGGCGCGCTGTGCTCGACCGGCCACGGCCACACCGAGCTCCACGCGCCGCCGCTGCCCGGCGAGCCCCTGAGCGACGCCGGGGCGGGTGACAGCATGGTCGCCGCCCTCATCACAGAGCTGGCCGCCGGAGAGGATCCCGTCAGCGCCTCCGCGCTGGGGGTGGCCGCAGCCGCCGCGGCGATGCTCACCCCCAGCACCGAGCCCTTCGACCTGGACGTGGCCCGATCCCTCCGCTCCCAGGTGAGGACCAGGTTCCAGACCGATGCTCGGCGCTGGGGCATGTGACCCTGCCCGCTCCCTGCCGTTCGGTCGGCCCCTCAACCATATTGCGTACCCCGCGCCCACAAGCCGGCCCTGCTCCGTCACCGCGTCGGGGCGGGGCGCTGCCGGTGATGCTGAGCGACGCGGGTGCCGACCTCGCAATGCGAGCGGGCCTGCGATTGGGAAGACTGGACGCATGGCGACCAAGGCAGTACTTGAGGGCGGCCCGGACGATCTGCCCGAGCGGCTCGTTTCGATCTCCGATCCCGGACAGGACCTGAAGATTCCACACCGCGGCGGGTACGAGCATTTCAAGAACACGTCGCGGTACCAGGACGGCCCGGAGGGACCACTGGCGGTCTACGAGTGGTGGGAACGGACAGAGATCGCCGAATGAAACAGGCGGTCAAGGACGCTCGGCCAGTACCTCACCACAGCGGCCGGGCTGCGTGGGCCGAAACCGTATGGGGGACCGATCGCCGGCCTCGATCCAGTCCACCCGTTCCCCAACGGCTTCCGTCCTCCTGAGTACTTCGCGACCGGACGTGGGCAAGCGCGAACGCCGGCGCACGGACACGAAGACAGGCAAGGGCACAGGCAACGCCGGAACTCGGCGCTGAATGGCTCGAGTGGGGCACGGGGCTACGCTGCGGGACCTCCCCTCAACGGGCTCCTCGGAGACGGGGACCCACTCCAGGCGGGTGCCGAGCCTGTCGGGTCATAGCGCCGAACGCGTCACCGACGACGAGTCACTCGCCTGAAGGACAACCCGGCCCGTTCAGCATTCACGCGAGCCGCTTTGTGCAGCCCGCAGGCTGGATTACGTCAGCGCTGTTCAGCGCACCCTTCCCCTGGGCTTCAACCGAATTGGGGGAAGTTCCGGAGCTGGAATCGGAGCGCCTTCGTAGCCCTTCACCTCGCCGTAGCGACTCCCGTTCATCCAGTCCTCGCGGAAGCCCGCGATATCCTCTTGGGACCGTCCGATCCAGTTCCAGAACAAAGCGCGGCACAACAACGTTTTCGCAGGTCAATTGGGCCTCGGATAGCTGAAGGTCAGCAAACCGTCAGCATCGGTATCCGAGGGGTCCGGGCCTATGGCAGCCACGACACTGGCACGCGGTATGGGCAGCTTCTACAAGGACTGCGAGCATGCGCCGTCCCGTTGGTCGAAGTGCCCGCACTTCTACAAGGTCCGCTACCGGGGCTCCGGCGGTAACCAGGTCGAGGAGTCGGGCTTCCTGACGCGGGACGCGGCCATCGAGCGGCTGACCAGTGTCTACAAAGCGAAGAAGGCCGCCCCGAAGAGGCATGCGAAGAGCGAGCGTATCGAGAAGTACGGTCAGATGCGGTTCCGGGAGTACACCGCCGAGTGGAAGGCCGGCCAGCGTCACCTGGCTGCAGCGTCGCTCAGCCACCTTGACTCGCTCCTCCAGCACCACATCTTCCCGGCCCTTGCGACCCGTCGGATGAGCACGTTCGACCACAAGGTGGTGGATGGCTTCATCCGGACGATGGAGCGCAACGGCGTGGGCCTCGCAGCCCAGTCGAACGCCTACGACAAGCTGAAATCGATACTCCTCGACGCACATCGGTTGGGGCTCTTCGACGACAACCCACTCCTGGGCGTCAAGCCGCCGCAGTACGACCCCAAGCGTGCCGTCATCCCCTCCCCTGCCCAGCTCCAGGCCCTGCGCGGAGCGGGAGACGAACCCTTCCGGCTCGTAGTGGATCTCATGAGCGGCTGCGGCATGCGTAACGGCGAGGCCGCCGCGGTCAACATCCACAACATCGTGGCCGATGACGTCTACCGGGTCACCGAGCAGGTCAACCAGACGACTAAGACGTACGACCGCCTCAAGCATCGCAAGGTCGGCGAGTACCGCGACGTCCCGCTTCCCCAGCGGACCAAGGACGCCATCGAGTGGTACGCCGACAAGCACGGCACCACCGACGGCTACCTCCTGCGTCACCCACAGGATTCCGGCCGGCCCTTCCAGCCGTACCTCCTGCAGAACCAGTGGCAGCGGCTCAAGAGACGGGGGGAGCTCGAGATACCCGATGGCATGGTCATCTACGGTCTCCGCCACTTCTTCGCCTCGAACTGCCTCAGGCACAACATCCCCATCACCGACGTCGCCGAGTGGATGGGCCACAACAACATCGACATCACCTTCAAGATCTACCGACATCTCATGCCCGGCTCGATCAGCACAGCCGCCAGACTCCTCAACACCGGTCTGGCCGCGTGACGCACGCACCGACCGCCGAGAGCTCACGGCGCAGGTGCAGAACGGTTCAGGGGAGCAACCAAGTCTCCCGCCAACTGCTTGGACACCCCGTTCAGCCAGACGACGCTACTGCAATCCGACGGCTGATCCTTCGTACATAGCCGATGATCCCCGGTCAGCCAAACCGGGGATTCTCCGCACCATGGATCTCACGAAGTCCTAGCCGACGGAAGGGGCACCATGCCAGCGCAGTTCATGACCACGAAGGAACTTGCAGAGCACCTCAACATGTCGCTGGTCTGGGTCTACCGAGAGGCCGCGCGATCGGGCCTGACGCCCTACAAGTTCGGCACAGGCCGCAACGCGAAGATCCAATTCAAGGCCTCCGAGGTCCAGACATGGATCGAGCAGCAGAAGTTGCGCCGTGCGGCGTAACCAAACCCGCTGCTGGAAGCGCACCCTCACAACGGAGGTAGATCAAAAGGTGGCATCGAGGAACCTGGCTCGCGGGATGGGAACGTTCTTCAAGTCGTGCGATCACCCACAGGCCAGGTGGTCGAAGTGTCCGCATGACTACAAGATTCGATTCCGAGGACCATCCGGACGCCAGATTCAGGAATCTGGATTCGGGACTCAAGAGAAGGCCATCGGAAGGCTCACCGAGGTCTACGACACAAAGAGAAGCAAACCCCATAGCCAGGCGAAAGCCGAGCGCATCGAGAGATATGGACGCATGCCATTCAGCGAGTACGTTGCCGAGTGGCGATCAGGGCAGCGTCATCTGGCCGAGTCTTCAGCCAGGCAGGTCGACTCCTTGCTAGAGAACCACCTCCTGCCAACCCTCAGAAGCCGACGTATGAACACCTTCGACCACAAGGTGGTCGAGGACTTCGTACGCAATATGGAGACTGCCGGCATCGGCGTGGCGACACAATCGAACGCGTTCGACAAGCTCGCTTCCATCCTGCTTGATGCGCATCGTCTGGGCATCTTCGACGAGAACCCGCTACGAGGTGTCAAGCCTCCGCAGTACACGCCGAGTCGTAGCATCATCCCGGCTCCGAGCCAGCTTGCAGCGATTCGCTCCGCCGGCGACGACTCCTTCCAACTGCTCGTCGGCCTGATGAGCGGCTGCGGCATGCGCAACGGCGAGGCCGCCGCGGTCAACATCCGCAACATCGTGGCCGATGACGTCTACAGGGTCACTGAACAGGTCAACCAGACGACCAAGACGTACGGTCCGCTCAAACACCGAAAGCCCGGCGAGTACCGCGATGTCCCGCTTCCTTCGCGCATCAAGGACGCCATCGAGTGGTACGCCGACAAGCACGGCACGACCGATGGCTACCTCCTTCGGCACCCCGAGGACACCACCCGACCGTTCCAGCCGTATCTCCTGCAAAACCAATGGCAGCGGCTCAAGAAGGCGCAGGAACTCGCCATCCCTGACGGTGTGGTCATCTACAGCCTCCGCCACTTCTTCGCCTCGAACTGCCTCAGTCACGGCATCCCCATCACCGACGTCGCCGAATGGATGGGGCACAAGAGCATCGACATCACGTTCAAGATCTACCGCCATCTCATGCCCGGGACGCTCACGCAGGCAGCCAGGGTCTTGGACCTCGGTCTGGCAGCCTGAAACCACGACTGCCGGCGCCGCGCTCGCGGCTCACATGATGTGTCGTGCAGGCACCGCGGTGCCACCGATGCCGATCCTGGTCGCCAACGGACACGGTCATGCAACAGGCGGCGCAGGCTGGCTGGTAATCGGTGTGCAGTCCTCCCCTCACTCGATCGGCGAAAGTCCCGCCGTAGCCCTCGGGCGTACGACAGGCTGGTACGGCACACATTCGGCATCCCAAGGCAGGAGCTCACGAGCGTGTCCGCGAACGTTGCAGCACCCGACGAGGTACCCCTTCTTCCCACGGCACGCGACGTTCCACTCGGCCCTCTGGCTGGCATGGACGTACCGCTGTGGCAAGGAGCGACCGGCTCGGTGCTCCACCTGTCTGCGGCGTGCGGGGCGTTCCGAGTGCCTCCACAGCGGGCCGGCGTCAGCCTGCGCGTACCCGACCGCGGCAGCATGGCCGACGTTCCGGAGCCCGGAGGCTGTCGGCGTTGCCCCAACCCGTTTCCCGACTACTACGCGCAGGCCCGTCGTCTGATCTCACGTGGAAGAACTAGGCACGCTGGCCGGTCGGCTTGAGGCGCGGCACGACCTAGAGGCGTACTGTCACGTGCTCGCATTTGGAATGCACGGACCGGGATCGGGCGACCCGAAGGACGCCCACCGTCTGCTGCGTAAGCCGCTCGCGGCACTGAGCAGCGCCCGGGATCGGTTGGCTGAACGCCATGCCGACGCTTACCGCGGCGGGAAGGCCGAGGAAGAGCTGCTCCTGATCGGGACGGGCGCGCTGCTCGACTCCGACTTCCGTCGCCGCCGGCCTGGGAAGTTCCGGCTCCCCTGGCAGGAGACCTGGGAAGAGATCTGCGAGGAATCCCTGACCGCACAGGAGCTGAAGGATCCCTCTGCGGGCACGGCACGATATGACTACCAGTACGGATTCGACCGGTGGTGCGAGAGGTGGCTCAAGGCCCTCATGCATCTCGCCCCTGACGAGCAGCACGATCACTCTTCTCCCATCGCGGCACGATGGGCCCGTGCCCACGACACCTTGGAGCGCGAAATCAAGCGCGATCTACAGGATGAACCGTGGGTGACCAAGCTGGTCGATCAACTGCACGATACGGGAAGAGGATTGGTGACCGGCATCGCTGCTTCCATGACCGATCCGGTGGTCGTGGCTTACGACGGTCGCGAGGCGATCGACCTGCCCTGGCCGGCCCAATACCTCCTCTGGGCCCAATACCCAGGCGGTGTCCGCGACACCGGCCACAGCCGACACCGCCTGACCGCCCTCCCCCGGCTCTTCACCCTCCTCGACGGTCTCTCGCGCCGCTCCCTGCGGATGGTCGACGATACCGAGTGGCACGACTCACCAGCCGTCTACCAAGAGGCCATCGACAACGTCCCCAAGGCCGCGTTCTCGCCCGAGGCCCACTGCTGGTGGAATACCAACGCAGCCGGGCGGCTCCCCCACCTCCTGTCCATGGCACGCGCAGACGCCGTCTCCGCACAACGACAGCACCAGCGCGCCCAGGCACCCTGGCGGTAGGCCACAGCAGGCGCGGGCCCTCCGGGTCTGGGGCTATCGCCAATGCGGACGTGATCAGGTCTCGGGCAGCTTGGTCGTAGACGGCGGAGGCTGGAGGAGCCCGAACTCCTTGTGAAGGCCGCCTACTTGTCTCTGATCAGTCATCGTCTCAGCCCCGGTGTCCCTCGACCTCGACCCTGCTGCCGCCGAAGATCGAAAAGCCGACTCCTTGGCGGACCCAGAGGCGAGCGCGGGCTGGGATGATTCCCAGAGGCAGGCCCGGCAGCCCCGGCAGGTCCGTCGCGTCCAGCCATGCCGTTCCGACGTGGCTGCGACTACCACGCGACCTTGACCCCGAGCGCAGCATCGCGCGTCCCGTGTGGTCCCCAAGTGGTCCCCAGATCCGTGAGCACGGCCACGCTGCACAAGCCGATCCCCGCCGGTCCGCCGTTCGACCAGTAGGCCGTTCACAGCTCCGGGAGCTGTGTCAGCGGCCCACGCTACTGTCAGAGGTCATCCAGATCGGCTCGTAGCGGCGTGGAGGGTGACAGGCATGGGCGACGTGCAGTGGCCGAGTGATCCGGGGGCCTACGAACAGGCCATCGCCGTCCTGCTCAGCTGCATGCACCCCGAGCTGCTGCGTGTCGATGGATCGGGTGGCGACGGCGGCAGGGACGCCCAGCTCACGGACGCCCAGGGGCTCCACGTCTTCGAGATGAAGTCCTTCACCGGCCGCATGACGAAGGGGCGCCGGAGCAAGGTCGAAAGCTCCCTGGGCCGGGCGGCGCTGCTGAACCCCGTTAGCTGGGACGTCGTTGTGCCGATCGACCTCAACCCTGCCGAGGAGAGGTGGTTCGCCAGCCTCCAGGACCGATTCGCGTTCCCGCTCTCCTGGCGTGGCGCTACCTGGATCAAGGCCCGGCTCGTCGAGCGCCCGGCGGTGCGCCGGTTCTACTTCGCGGACCATCACGCGGAGCTGGGGCATCTGCTTCAAGAGATCGCGCGGAACAACATCTCCCCCATCAATACCGCCGCTGACGCGGCCGGTCGGCTACAGCAGCTGTGTGGCCGCCTGTCCGAGCTGGACCCGCATTACACCTTCCGCATCACCGCTGGCCCGGGATCGCACACCGGTATCGAAGTGCTGCCCGCGTACCCGGGAGCGGATCGCGACCAGCCCCTCCACATCGCGCTCAGCGTCACCGATCCCGACACCCCGGAGGGCGAACGTGCAGCCTCTGACTTCGAGCGGTGCCGACGCTATGGGGATGCCATCGACCTGCCCGCGCGTTTCGTGCAGTTGTCCGGCCCCGCCTCACTCCTGCCGCCTCAGGGATCCGACCGCGTCCGGATCGAGGCGAACCCCGAGCCCCGGGACCTGCCAGCCCAGCTGATCGTTACGGACCCGGCAGGTAGGCGTCTGGCTGCGCTCGGGCTGCACATGACGTCCATCCGTTCCGGCACTCACGGAGGCACGCTCACGGGGACCGATCCGACGGGGGCTGTCACCTGCCAGCTCCGGATGGATCGCACGACGCGGGAATCTTCACTCAAGATCGACATGAAGGTCCCCGCAGCCCTACGCCCTGCACAGTGGCTGGACGTCGTCCGCTTCGCTTCTCATGCGGGGCCAGGCGCGTGTCTACAGATGACGCTCGCAGGGCACCCCGTGAACGACCCCGCGCCCTTCCGCATCACCCCGCGCGAGGACGGTGCTGTACCAGTTCTGCGAGTTCTCGAGCAGCTCGTCGCGATCGAGCACTTGGCAGTGACCACCTTGGTGGTCCCCATGGACCCGAGCAAAGAGGACCTGCTCGCGATAGGCGAGGCCCACACGCTGCTCGTAGGTGGATCGGTCGACGAAGTGGTCTCCTCGGCGACGATTCAGGCGGATGACACCGAGTTCATCCGGGGCCTGCTCACGACACAGCGCCCAATCCGGCTTCGCCAGAATCACCCGAACTACGAAATCGAGATCTTCGGTCAGAAGGTCCCGATCGGGCGGGTTCAGCGCACGCTGCCCGCCCTGTATGTCTCCGATCATCGTCGGACGGCAGACGGCTGGCACCTCACTCTGACAGCCGGCCCCGAACCCGGAGCCAACGTGGGCACCATCCAGCGCGCTGGATAACTGGCCCGCAGCTCAGCCTGCGCGCCTCGCATTACACCGCCCCGGTACATGTACCTGGCACTGGTCCCCACACCCGTGCGTAGCCCCTTCAACCCACCCCGGTGTCAGGTGCTACTCAGGTCGTTTGGCAGCGGGTTCCCAGTAGTTCTCCAGCATCACTGCCGGCCAGGCCGGGGCGGTCACGGGGCCGCGGGGCCCCATCTGCTCAAAGTACGGTCCGAGGTCGTAGATGGGGGTTCCGTTTACGGCATCGAGGTCGGTGACGTGCAGGTCCCTGCCGTCGACCTTGAGGAGCCGGGGAAACGACGTCGCCATGCGGTTGGGGCGTCTGTGGTTTCGGTGCACGAAGGTGCCGGTGGGCTCCCAGTCCGGGTTGTTCCGAGGGCTGCGGGCTCCAAGGTGGAGGTCGGCGTCGGAGCCCAGGTGGAAGCGCCAGGTGACGACCAGGTGGGAGAACTCGTCGAGGCCCTGCAAGGTGTCCAGCGGCAAGTCCGCGCGGAGGCGGATGATCGATTCGACTCCGCCCTGGTAGTCGTCGGCGGGCTTCTCGTGACCGCCGACGACATGGGCGATGGCTTCCAGAGTGATCGGGTCCTTCACACAATCCTCCCCTGCGACTCCAGCCCGACCCGGGGGCCGCCCCGGTGCGGGCCAATGCTGTGATGGCGCGGTCAGCGTACCCGGCCGATCACTGCCCGGGCCCGGTCGTCCAGTTGCGCCAGCGCCGTACCTCCGCGGCCGCGGTAGGGAGACAGGGACCGGCGCATCTGGATCACGGTGTCCAGGGCCCGGCCGGACTGGACTCCCTGCATGGTGTCCAGGGCCTGGGACCAGGTGGCACAGGCCGCGTCGGCAGCTCCCCGCTGTATCTGCACCGCGCCCAGGAGGCCGAGGGTGACCGCGTGGGTGCGGGCGAAGGGCTGGGCTCGGCGGGTGCGGACGCTGCGCTCAAACTCGCGCTCGGCTCCACGGAGGTCTCCGAGGACCTGCAGGGTGCGGGCCGTCTCGTGGGCGAGGGATGCCTCGGAGAAGAAGAAAACCCGGGCGGGCTCGTCGTCTCCGCGCTCAGCTTGGCGCAAGTCGTCCTCAGCGCGCAGCAGGGCGGCAATGGCCTGCTGCTTGTGGCCGGCAGCCGCCAGGCTGCGTGCGTGAACGACCCCGAGGAGAGAGCGTTCGCGCGGGCTCGCATCCGTGTATCGGCGGTGGGCGACGGAGGTCTCGGCCAGTCGGAGTGCCTGGGCGGGGTGGCCGAGGTCGAGGGTCTGGTGGGCCTGGGCGCGGAGGATGTGGCCTGCCAGAGGCGCGTCGTCGGCTTCAGCCGACAGCCGCAGGGCCACGTCGAGCCACTTCTGGGCGAGCGCGTGCTCGGAGGAGTCGAACGCCGTCCAGCCTGCTAGGTATGCCAGTTCACCGGCGGCGGTGAACATCTCCTGCCGCGTGTGCTGGTCGGGGAATCGGCCGTCGAGGTAACTGGCGACGTCGGTGCGGAGATAGGCGACGAGGGCGGACCGGCCGTCTGCGCCACCGCGGCGCTGTTCGCGCTGGGAGAGCAGTTGTGTCATTTCCCGGACTGCGGCCACGTCGTCCGGGCCGACCTGCCATCCGGCCGACGGCTTCCGTGCCCGAGCTGTAGTAACCGTGTCCTGCCACCAGCGATCAGACGGCAGGAACATCCCCGCGAGGGAGAAGGCTGCACCCTTGAGGGTGCGGCGGCGCTCCAGATCCAAGTCGGTCCCCCCGAGATCGACAAGCTGTGCGATTGGGTCGCTGTCCCGTGGAGCCGAACCTGCCTGCTCGTCGGGGTCCTTGAGCCCGATGTCGGCAGCCGTGACGACCCGGTGGATCCCTCGGCTGTTCAGCCCTCGCGACAGCGCTTCGCACAAGATACGGGTCGCCGGCGGCGCCGGGTGCGATCCGCGGACCCACTGGTTGACGTGCGAGGCCGACACCGCATTCAGTTCGTCGGCACCGACCTCGGCTGCCACGCGCTGCAGGTGCCGGGCGGTGGTGGCCTGCGACCAGCTCAGTTGGTGCAGCACACCCTCCAGCAAGGTGTTGCGCTCACGCGGCACCGGAAGCTCCCGTCCACGAAACGATCTTTACGCGCTTTACGCGGTACCGCGCCCTCCTTGGGATACCCACGCCGGGTGAATCGCGGTTCGCTGAGCGTAACGGTAGCCCCAAGGGCCACGTTCCTGGCCGCAGTTCGGCCATCGGCTTCCTCCACAAGAACGCTCCGCAGGAGCGTCCACGACCGCGTACGAGGAATGAGGTGAAGCGATGAACTCCCACCAGATCACGCGCGGCGACCTGCTCGAGGCATTGGCCTCCCCCACCGCCCTCTCGGCCTGTATGACGCTGCCCAGCCGCCCCGAATCCGTAAAGACGGCACGGGACTTCGTCGCGGACCAGCTGGCCCGGTGGGGCCGTCCAGACCTGGAGGGCTCCGCCACGCTGGTCTGCAGTGAGCTGGTCACCAATGCCGTCACTCACGCCACGCCGGACTCCTCAGCGAGCGGATGCATGGTCGCTCTCACCCTGGTCCCCGGGGAAGCGTTGATCACCCAGGTCGCAGACCCCGATCCTTCACCCCCGCTCCCGAGGGTCACCCTCTCCGGCGCCCTGGCGGAGGACGGCCGCGGACTGTCCATCGTCACGCAGTTGTCCGCCTACTGGAGTGCCTCCCCCAGACCCGATGGGAAGGGGAAGGTCGTCAGCGCCTACCTGCTGACGAACCACGACACCACCGGACCGAGCGAGACCGTGGCCGTGGAGCCCTTCCTGCCGGACCATGTACCGTCGGCCGACCTGCCTGTGCAGGCCTCCTCGGTACACACGCCCACATCGGAGTGCGAGCCCGAGTTACCGAAGCTCGACCTGTCCACACCGTCCGTGGCGCGGGTGTGCGACTTCATCACCGGCGGCACGGACAACTACTCGGCCGACCGCGCTCTGGGCCGGCTCCTGCTCACGGCAGCGCCCTGGCTGGACCGCGCCGCGGCTGCGGCCCGCAACCACGGCCAGGAGACCGTCGCGCGCCTCGCCGCACAGGGAATCACCCAGTTCCTTGACCTGGGCTGCGGACTGCCGCAGCGCCACGGACGCAACACGCGCGACGCGGCCCAGCGCCACCGACCGGAGTCCACCGTCGTCTACGTCGACCGAGACCCGATGGTTCAGGCTCACGTCCGAACCTGGATCTCGGAGACTCCTCGGGAGCAGGACCTCCACGCCGACATCACCCGGACAGCTCACCTGCTCGACCAACCGGCCATCGCGCGTCTGGACCGCGCACGACCGATCGCCGTGCTGCTGCACGAGGCCCTGCCCTGGATCAGCGACGGGAAGGCCCAGCACCTGCTGGAGACTCTGCGGAACTGGCTGCCTGCAGGCAGCGTACTGTCCGTCGTCCACGCGGCCGCCGACAGCCACCCCGAGTCCACCCCCGCCCTCGCCGGGCTCTACCGGAAGGCGGGCATCCTCTACCGGCCCCGGAGCCTGCAGCAGTTGCTCGCCCTGGTCCACAGCTGGGACGTGGACACCCCCGGCATCACCGCTGTTCCTCTGGGAGGGCTCCACGCCGTTGGCGGCCGAGCACCGCTGTACGGCTCGTACGCCTTCGTCGCTCGCGCACCCCATCCGCCTGCACCGCGGAGTGGCCAGGACGCTCTGGCACGGGAAGCGGCCGCTGGCGGCGCGGGCCGGGAGGCGACGAGGTGACCGCTCCCTACTGCGTGCGGGCGCTGGCCCCCGCCGACTTTCCGCGAGCAGGCAGCTTGCTGGCCCGGCGCTGGGCGCGCGAGGCCGACTGCGGGCGGCCGGTCGACCAGGAAAGGGACTACGCCCTGATCCTGCCCCTGCGCACCGGGGACCCCCCGGCGCTGTACGGCCTGTTCGAGGACGAGGGACTCGTGGCGATGTGGGAGCTGGACCCCACATCGCCGGGTCCCGGTTGGAGCGCCTCCGAGCGGCGGGAGCGCAGCGTCAGCCTGTTCCTGCTCTATACCGACCCGGACCACCGGCAGGCGGGACGCCTGGTCTCGCTCTGGCTCGCCGACCACTTCGCCCGCAATCCTCAGCCACCGGTATGGCTGCGCTGCAGCATCCCGGATGACCGGCTGGCGGCGCACATCACAGGGACGTGGGGCTGGCAGGAGGTCCGCCAGGAAGGCGGCCGACACCTGCTCCAGCTCCCGCCCGAGCTCAAGCCGCATCTCAACCTGTTGATCGCCGGACAGCCTGCCTGCGCGGCTCCCGGCAGCAGCACTCGCCCGCCCGCACTCGCTAGGACCGATCACTCGTGACGCTGCCCGACTACGAAGTTGACGCCTACTGGACCGGACTCGAGGACTACGAGCCGGAGCCGGCACACGACCCCTTGTTCACACGGACGGTACGCAATGCGCCGCCGGGTGACGTATGGGAGGCCTCCCCCCGCGAGATCCGGGTCGGCGACTGGCTGATCGTCGACGGCACGGCGTACGAGATCACCAACATGTTCTCCCGAGGCTTCGACAGCGCCGTGAAGCGGGTGATCCTCCGCGGCCACGCCCCGCAGGTGGTCACGACCCGGCACGAGACCGTGCGCCCGTACGAGACCTCGCACCGCGCCCCGCGCCTCCCCTGGTAGCCGGAGTCTCCCCCGCTCGGCGCTCATACCCGACATCCAATTCCCTGTCCAAGGAGCTTTCGTGGGTCCGTCGCTTCCGATCCCCACACCGCAGGCCTGCTTACCCTCTCCGCCTTCATGGCCGGGCACGGTGCCCGCCGATGTACCTCGCACACCGCCCGAGGCGGAGCCGGTGACCTGGCGTCTTCTGCGCGCCCTCGCGATCTCCCGGCACGAGGACATCACCAGCGAAGACAGCGGCCTCTGGAATGTCCTCAACCGCGTCCTCGACGACGCCGTGGAGTCGCCCGACGTCCGCCCGCTGACCGCCAGCCTGGCTGTGGACCTCGGCTCACTGACGGACCGCGCCTCCCGCCACATCCAAACCGGGCTCACCGAGGAGACACGGTCGCGGGCATGCGTCCTCCTGCGCGAGGTCCGCGACCGGCTGCGCCTCGACACCCAGGACATCGGCCTCCTGCGCCGACTGGCCTGGATGACGGAGGAGGTCGCGGACGAGGCCCTGGAGCAGGCTTCGTCCGGCGTGACTTCGGCACGGGCCGCAGCGCGTGCGTCCGCGTACTCCCCCGTGCCGGCGGGGCGGGCCGGGCAGTGGTCCACAGGGCCTGCCCCTGCCACATATCCGGCGGCCTCGGCATGACCGCCGACGCCTCCGCTGCGACGAGGCCTGAGAGCATGCGGGTCCTGGACCGGGCCTGCGTCATCGTGCACCAGCACATCACCACCGCGTACCCACCGGGCGCCGCCCTTCCGAGCATCAAGCAGCTGGCGCTGGACTTGGGGCTGCCAGAGAAGCACGTGCACCAGGGGCTGCTGCGGCTGGACGGCTTGGGCGAGATCGCGCTGCACACCGGCAGCCTGCCGGTCCGGCTCCGTACGCGGGAACCGCACCCCCGCGACCGCGCCCTTCACGGTGCCGTCCGCGACCGGATCCGCGCCGGCCACTACCAGCCGGGGCAGGCTCTGCCTACTGGGCTGCTGGGCGAAGAGTTCGGACTGCTCCCGCACCACGTACAGCGCGCGCTCCGGTTCCTCACGTCCGAGGGAACCCTCCGCTTCGACGAACGCGGAGCCTACGGTCCGGGCCACTACGTCCCGGTGGCCCTCGCGAAGGCCGTCTCGTGAACCACACAGGATCCGCGGGCCTCCCGGACACGGTGCTGCTTCCCGCGGAAGCCCGGGAGTGGCTGAGCAGGCCGAGCGCTGCCCGTATCGCGACGGTGTGGCAGGACGGTGCACGCAACGCCTACCCCGCCGCCCCCCGCTACCTCGCGGACATGCCGACAACCGACGGCCGGAGGCTTCCGTGACTCCCCGACCTGCAGAGCTGAGCTGGCAGGTGCTTCCTGGAGCCTGCCGAAGAACGCTCTCAATAGGTCCAGTTCTGCCCGGTTCCGCGGTACTCCTCAACAGGGATCGGTTGGACGCCTTCCTCCATGCGGGAGCGGTAGAGCTGGCCGTCGAGGTGGTCCACCTCGTGCAGGACCAGACGCGCCAGTCCGTGGTCGAACCGGGTGAGCCGAGGGGTTCCGTCGATGTCCGTGTGGGCGATGACGATGTGGAGCGGCCGGGGGACGAGGCCCCGTACGTCGAAGAACGACAGGCATCCTTCGTACTGCCGGTCGGTCTCTGCCGAGGACTCCGCGATGGTGGGGTTGAGCAACACGATCGGGGCGGATCCGTCGCCGGGTGGGACGATGACGGCGGCGGCGCGGTCGATGCCGATCTGCGGGGCGGCGATGCCCATGCCCTTGCCGAAGTCATGGAGTTCCTTGACGCGAGAGATCGCGGCGTCGAGTTGACGTACGACGTGGCGTGCCTCGTCAGCCTCGGCGGGGAGGTCGAAGGGTCGAGCCACGGTCTGGAGGAGGATGTCGCCTTCCTGGACGATGCCGGCGGCGGCCATGAGGGCGCTGGGGGTGGGGGTGTTCACGGGCTCGCTCTCTTGAGGGTGTGCGGTCTTCAGTCGCCATTCCATCCGGTACCGGGCGTGGAGGGGCGGGTCGAGGGTCGTCCAGGTGTAGACCGTGTGGTCTGCGTCGACGGCTTGGGTGGGTGGTGTGCGCAGCGGCGCGAAGTTGGCACTGAGGGAGGTCTCGGTGCCCCAGACGGTCGGCTGCAGTGCAGTGGGGAAGGACAAGCTGACGGTGAGCTCACGGGTGGGCAGCCGGACGGCTCGTTGGAACCAGGGGCCCCATTTGTCAGCGGTGACCGAATAGCTGTAGGTGATCCCGGCTTCCTGGCCTGGGTAGAGGGGGAAGCGGGTGCGCGCGTTTGCGAACTCGAGCCAGACCTCTTTGAAGGCGTCGCGGTCGTGCTTGACCACGCGCCCCATCTGTTCGTCGCCGCAGTGCGCTTCCAGCTGGAGTTCTTCCCAGGTCAGGGGATGGGCCCGGTACAGGGCGTTGGAGCGTTCTGGTTCGCCCGGGTAGCGGTCGACGGCGATGCGGACGAGGTAGCGGGTGATCGGCTCCGTGCCCGTGTTGCGCAGCCGGCGGTGCATCGTCAGGTGATAGACGGAGCCGTTGTAACGCAAGGCCGCGGTGTCTTCCAGGACGAGGATGCCGGCGGACGGCGTGGTCTCGGCTGCCTCCAGAGTGGGCTGAGTGCCGCCGTCGTCGTCTTGCCATGCCTTCCAGATTTTTCCGCCCGCGTCGAGTTCCTTGTCGAGGCGCCGGGCGAGATCAGAGGAGCCGCGTTCCCGCCTGGACTCCAGATGGCTCACGTACGACGGCGAGATAGTCAAGCGGCGGGCCAGATCGGCCTTGGACAGGCCCCGAACCTCACGAAAGTGGGTCAGCTCGGCTGCAAACGACGGTTCCCCCTGGCCTGGCATGTGGAGCCCCCTGTAGGTGAGTTCGCGGACTGCGTGAGTGAGCGCGGCTCACCGATGCCTCATCCTGCCCCCTTCGGGCTGACTGTTACCAGGCGGTGGCGGACGTAGTCCGACCCCGCTCGCATCGCTGGCGGATTCCTCCCCGCCGGCAGACCCCAGGTCCGCAAAATCCACTGCCCCGGACACGGTTCGGGGGACCTCGGAAGGGCACGCTCATGCCTCGAACTTCCGTACCGCGTCACGCGGTACTCATCTTCTCCGGCGGCCTGGACAGCGCCGTCACTGCCTACAAGCTCCGCGACGAGGGCGTCACCGTGAGCCTGCTCTCGTTCAACTACGGGCAGCGCCATGTCAAGGAACTGGCCCACGCGGCGAACCTGGCCGATCAGCTCGGCGTGTCCCACGACATCGTCGACCTGACGTCGCTGGGCCGGATCCTGGGCGAATCCGCCCTGACCGACCCCGCCATCAAGGTGCCGCACGGCCACTACCGCGCCGAGACCATGCGCAGCACGGTCGTCCCGAACCGAAACGCGATCATGCTGGAGATCGCGGCCGGCGCCGCGGTCGCGGCAGGGGCGGACGCCGTGGCGTTCGGCGCGCACTCCGGGGACCACGCGATCTACCCGGACTGCCGGCCGGAGTTCTTCACCCTCATCGAGGCATCCATGAAGGCCGGGAACGACGGGCACATCGACGCCGACTTCCAGCTCGTCGCCCCCTTCCTGGAACTCACCAAGGCCGACATCGTGCGCGAGGGCGCCCGCCTGGGTGTGCCGTTCGAGCTGACCTGGTCGTGCTACGAGGGCGGCGAGATGCACTGCGGCGCCTGTGGGACCTGCGTGGAGCGCCGAGAGGCGTTCAACGAGGCCGGGGTGGCCGACCCCACCCTCTACATGCCGGCGCCGAAGGGCGCCGTCCGATGAGCGGCACCCTGCCTCTCTTCCGGATCGGGAAGAGCTTCCGCTTCGAGGCCACGCGACGGCTCGACGACGGAGGCTACGACGGGCACTCGTTCACCGCGGAAGCCGTGCTGTCCTCCCCGGTGCTCAGCCCGGAAGGTTTCGTCGCCGACTTCGGCGACCTGGCCCCCCTCAAGCGGTACATCGACGGGGCTCTGGACCACCAGATCCTCAACGACTGCGTGAAGGACGTCTCCAACGAGGGGATCGCCAGCCGCGTCCTCGGGTGGGCGCGCGAGAACCTACCGCCCGACATCGCGTCCGTGCTGGAAGAGGTCCGTGTCCGGACCGGGAGGCTGCAGGCTCCCCCGTCGTCCGCGTTCGTCGCCTTCGAGGCATCGCACCAGCTGCGCGGACTGCGCGACGGTCATCCGTGCGGGCGTCTGCACGGCCACTCCTACATGCTCAGCGTGCCCGTCTCCGCCGTCCCCCGGCTCGGGGACGTGCCCGTGCTGCTGCGCAATCACCTGCGCAACGCCGTGCACGCCAAGGTCCTGAACGAGGTGATTCCCGGGTTGAACCCGACCTCGGAGAACCTCGCCCGGCACTTCTCGCAGTGGCTGGCGGACCGGGCCATGGGAGGCACCGGCTGGGGTGGCACGTGTGTGCGGGTCTCGGAGACGGAGACCAGCTGGGCCGAGTACGTGGGAGGCACGGCGTGAGCACGCTGGAGCACGCCGGGTTACGGATCCGGGTCTCGGAGAAGTTCGGCAGCACGGTCCAGGGCGAGGGGCCCAGCACCGGGGTGCCCGCATGCTTCATCCGTCTCGCCCTGTGCAATCTCATCTGCTCGCCGTGCGACACCCCCTACAGCTGGGACACCACTCGGTACGACCTGCGCAAAGAGGCCCACTACGAGAGCGTCGAGGAGCTGCTGGCGTGGGCTCTGGACCAGCCCGAGGACCTCATGGTCATCACCGGCGGCGAGCCGCTGATCCAGATGGCTGGCCTGACCGAGCTGGTCAAAGGGCTGCGGTCGGCCGGCCGGACGGTGGAGATCGAGACCAACGGAACCATCGCCCCGGCCGATGCCTTGGTGGCGGCCGGGCCGTACTTCAACGTGTCCCCGAAGCTGTCCCGGTTCGGAGCGGGCATGCCGGAGTCGCGACGGCTCGTCCCCGGCGTTCTGCGGGCCTTCGTCGCCACCGGCCGGGCCCGCTTCAAGTTCGTTGTCTCCGAGCCCTCCGAGGTGGCCGAGATTGCCGTGTTGGAGGCGGCCTACGCCCTGACCGACATCTCGGTGATGCCGGAGGGAACGGACCCGGAGGTGATCCTCGCGGGGATGCGCACCCTGGAAGGCGCGGTACGCGAGCGGGGCTACCGGCTCGGGACCCGCCTGCACGTGCTGATGTGGGGTGACGAACGTGGCCGCTGAGCACGCCGTTCCCGACGGGCTGGTGGTCGTGGCGTGCTGCAAGGAGAAGCGTGTGACCGCCGCTCCCCTGCCCGCGCTCGACCTGTACGAGGGGTGGGTCGTCCCGCTCATCCGCGACAGGGTCACCGAGCGCAGCGGGCTGCGCAGCCGCGTCCTGGTGCTGTCGGCCCTGTACGGGCTGGTCACCGCCGACGCGCCCGTCACCACGTACGAGCAACCCATGACCGAGGAGACGGCGCGCGTCCTGGCCGGGACGGCGCCCCAGATCCTGCGCCGCCATCTGGCCCGGTTCCCCGCCTCCGAGGCCCTGCTGCTGATGGAACCCCCGTACGCCCAGGTGCTGGGCCCGGTCCCGGTGACGAGGACACACCTGATCACCGACCCGATGGACCGCCACGCCGACATCCACGCCGTCCTCGACTCCTGGAGCTGGCCGTGACCACCCGTGTCTTCGAGAACCGCCGCGTCTGGCAGCTCACCCGCGACGACTTCCTCGCTGCAGCATGCCTGATCGCGGACCAGGAAGCCGAGCGCGCACCGGCAGCCGTTCTCGGAATCGCCCGCGGAGGTGTCCGCCTCGCCGAGATCGTCGCCGAGCAGCTCGGTGTCCCGGCCGTCGTCGTCCGGGCCCGCCACAACGCGCCCGAGGGCATCCAGCAGGCCGCCACCGGCCGGATCTTCCTCGACCACGAGCACAACGAGGATGCGCTCGCCACACTGCCCGCCGCATCCCCGCTGCTGGTCGTCGACGACATCTGCGGCTCGGGAGCGACCCTGCACACCGTCTTGGACATGCTCACCACCACAGTGAGCCCGGCCGGTGTCCGTACGGCCGTGCTCTGCCGCAACGAGGGCTCCGCCTACCCGCTCGACAGCTGGGGCTGGGACGTCGCCGACTGGGTGCACTTCCCGTGGGAGCCCGAGCCGGAATCCGGCCGTCTGGAAGCTCTTCCCCCGCTCACCAGTCTGCGAAGCCATACCAGGGCGCCGCGGACCCGTGCCTGACCGGCACTCCCTACGCCCGTTCCCCTTCTACGGATCAAGAGGAGGCAGGCCCATGCTCGGCCTGAACCCCGGCGACCGCGTTCTGGCCGTCGCCCCGCACCCCGACGACGAGACCCTCGGTGCCGGGGGCTCCATCGCCCGCCTCACCGCCGCCGGCATCGCTGTACACGTCCTTGCCGTGGCGTGCCTGACCCAGCCCCGGTGGGGAACGCCCACCGACAGCCGCCTGCGGCACAAGGAGTTCAACGCGGCCTGTGACGTCCTCGGCGTCAGCGGCCGGCACATCGCCTGGAGCGACGACCACCCGGCCGGCGACCTCGCCGGTCACGTTGCGGAACTGGTCCGCCTCATCGAGGCCGGCCCGGACCTGTCCCTGGCCGCGCTGGAACCGGCCGCGCTCCTCATCCCGGCGGCGGGGGCCATCCACCAGGACCACCAGGTCGTCCATCAGGCCGCCTACGCGGCGGCGCGGCCCAGCGGAGCGTTACGCCACTGGCCCCGGATGGTCCTCGGCTTCCACGGCCCCGAAGACCACGCCTGGAGCCCGCAGCTCCCGCGCCCCACCGTGTGGGTCGACGTCACCAGCACCGCAGCGGTGAAGGACAAGGCGCTGGAGTGCTACGCCCGCGAGCTGCGCGACGGCGACCACCCGCGGTCCCTGGAGCGGATCCGGGCGATCGACTCCGCGACCGGGGCGGCGTGCGGCGCCGAGCGGGCGGAGGCGTTCGTGGCCTACCGGATGGCCTGCTGATGGGCAACGTATTGGTCGCACACCAGCCGGCCTACCTGCCCTGGCCCGGCTACTTCTCACGGCTGGCCGACGCGGACGAACTGGTACTGCTGGACCACGTGCAGTTCACCGAACGAGGCTGGCAGAACCGCAACTACATCCGCGGCACCGCGGGTCCGGTCAGGCTCACCGTGCCGGTGCGACGCCACTTCGGCCAGAGCATCATCGACACCCGGATCGCCGACGGCGCCTGGGCCGGGCGGCACTGGCGCAGCCTCGCCCAGACGTACGGGCGCGCCCCGCACTGGGCCGAGCACCGGGATGCTCTCGAAGCTCTCTACCTCACGCCGTGGACACACCTTGCGCCCCTGAACGAGGAGCTGTTGCGGCTGATGCTCGACGCGTTCGGGCTACCCCTGCCGATGGTCCGCACCAGCGATCTGCCCCCAGCCGGACGGCAGACCGACATGCTGATCGACCTCTGCCGAGAGCGGGGCGCGACGCGCCTGCGGGTGGGGACCGGTGCGCTGGCCTACCTCAACCACGGCCAGCTGGCCCAGCACGCCATCACGGTCGAGGTCGCCACGTACTCCCATCGGCCCTACGGCAGCGCGCCGGGCTGGAGTCCGGGCCTGAGTGCCTTGGACCTGCTGCTGCACGAGGGCCGGAACGCCCTTTCCGTTCTCCGTGCCGGTGCACGGACCGAGACGAAGGTCTGCGCCTCATGACGAGCCTGGACAACCCCTTGCCGCGCCCGCGAGTAGATGGCGCCCGGGTCGCCGACCTCTGCTGGCAGCTGCTTGAGGCGGTGGGCGAGGACCCCGAGCGCGAGGGGCTGCAGGGCACCCCGGAGCGGGTCGCCCGCTGGTGGACGGAATTCCTCGACCACGACCCCGGCCGCACGGACACCGTCTTCGAGGAGGAACTGGCCGCCGGCAGCGACCGGGTGGTCATCGTGCGAGGCATCGTCGCCTGGAGCCTGTGCGAGCATCATCTGCTGCCCATGAGGCTGGAGTTGACGATCGGGTACCGGCCCTGCGGCAGCGTGATCGGCCTGTCGAAGTTCGCCCGGATCGTCTCCGCCCACGCGCATCGTCTCCAGCTCCAGGAGCGGATCGTCGACGGCGTCGCCGCGGACGTGGCCAAGGCGACCGGATCGGCCGACGTCGGGGTGGTCGCCGACGGCGCGCACCTGTGCATGAGCATGCGGGGTGTCCGCCAGGACCAGGCCCGCACCCTGAGCCACAACCTCAGTGGCGCGTTCGCCGACGGCGGTACCCTCGGCAGTCAGCTCCTCGCAGCCGCCGGGGCCCGGTGAGCGGGCGAGCGCCCGGACAGGGCCGTCTTTCGCCGGAGGCAAGCCCGCGTGTGCTGGTGAGCGGACCGGTTCTTCCTCCGGGGAACGTGCCTGCTGCCCGGGACGCCTCCACGGTAGCGGCTGGCGTCGATCCGGTGGAGTGGATACGGATATCCGGTGGGCCCGTTCCCGCCGGGGAGTGGCATCCCGCCCAGGAGGCGGCCACGCTGTGGTGGGCCTCGACGCCCCTCGCCGTGGCCGGGATGCCGATCACCGGCCTGACGCTGCCTCAAGCCGCCCAGCTCGCACAACGGCTCGGGGCAAGGATCCCGACGTCCGCCGAATGGGAGTGGATGGCCTCGGGCGGAGTGCGTCGCTTCCCCTGGGGCGACCAGGTCCCCGGACACGGGCACGCCAACCTGCGGGGTCTTGGTCCCGGCCGCCCCGCACCGGTCCGGGCCCACACGGTAGGCCGCACACCGGACGGCGTCTGGGACGTGGGCGGCAACGTGTGGGAGTGGACGACGGCGCCGTGGCGCCGCGACCGCGTCGCCCTGCTGCGGGGCGGCTCCTACAACTCCCTGGCCCAGTACGCCGAGTGCGCCCACGCCAACGATGTCCCGACCGGCATCACCTCGCCAGGCATCGGGCTGCGGCCCGTCCGTGAGACCGCCCCCACCCCGCCGATCAGTGGAGCCACCGAGTGAACATCGCCTTCGTCCTGCTCACCCACAACCCCGACGAGCCGGCCGGGATCGAGCGCAGCATCGCCGCCCTCGCCGTCGGCCTGCGCGAACTCGGCCACCGCGCCCTGATCATCGCCGCCGGACCGGCCACCCCCGACGACGGTCAGGACCTGCTCCGCCTGAACAGTCTGACCCTGCCCCGCCCCGCGCTGGAGGATAACCTCACCGAACTCCTCTCCGATCCCGTACCTGTGGAGCAGGAGGTCCGCCGGCTCCTGGCGGGACACGAGGTGGATCTGGCGTGCTGGGTGGACGCGGTGTGGGGGCTGGGCTACCTCAGCCCGGCCCCGGCCGGGATGGCGACCGCGCTGATGGTGCACGTCCCCCGCACCGACGCCCCGCTCTATCGGAGCCTGGAACACCGACCGGGCCGGGTCCTGACGGTCAGCGACTTCATGGTCGAGGAACTGGCTCGCGAGGGCGTGGACTCCAGCGGCTGGGCCGTGGTCCCCAACGCCCTCATGCACACGGTCACGCCGCCGACGTCGGCCGAGCGTGAAGCGCTGCGCAAGCGCGGTCCGGTCCGGCTCGTAGTCCGGGCCGAGCCGCACAAGGGTGTCGCCGAGCTCTTGAAGGCGTACCCGGCCGGGCTGGGCAGGCCGCTGCAGATCGTGCTGGCCGAGGCCGGATTCGAGTACTGGCCGGGCATGCAGAACGAGGTGGTCACCGAGTGCCGGGCCCTGGCCGCTGACCTCCCCGGCGTCGAGATCCTCCCGGCCTTGCCCTGGCCGAAGGTTCCGGGTTTCCTCGCGGGAGCAGCCGCCACGGTCGTCTCTTCGACCAGCCCGGAGACGTTCGGGAACGTCGCCGCGGAGGCCCTGTCCGTGGGCACGCCGGTGGTCGGCTACGGGCTCGGGCACCTGCCCGCCCTCACTGGGCCGGCCGGGCGGATGACCGCCCTGGACGACGGGCCCGAAGTCTTGTGGGCGGCTCTCACGAGCCTGCTCGGCGACCGGACCGCCTACCACGCGGCCTCCCACAACGGACCGCGCCAGGTCGACACCCACACGCCGGCGTCCGTCGCCCAGACGTTCCTGGCCGCCACCGGGATGATCAGGTGACCGGGCGTACGGCCGCGCACTCGCTGATGCGGCAGGCCGTCGGCGAGCGGGCGCTGAAGCGAGCCGCCCGCCAGTGTATGGGCCGCACAGGCTCTCCCGGTGCCGACGGCATGACCTGGAAGACCTTCCGCCAGGGCATGTCCGACCGCATCACGACGCTGTCCGCGGCGCTGGCCAACGGAACCTGGCAGCCCGGCCAGCTGCGCACCGAGGAGTTCGACGCCTGGGGCAAACGGCACACCATCACTATCCCCACGGTCACCGACCGGATCGTCCACCGGTCGCTGCGCAACGCCGTCGAGCCCGTCCTGGAGCGGGACGCCTACCCGCCGTGGATGTTCGGCTGGCACCGACGGGCCGGACGGCCCCTCGCGGTCGCGGCCGCCGCGCGCCACCTGAGCGCCGGCCTCACCTGGGTCGCCGACATCGACGTCGCCGCCGCCAGCCGCGGCTTCGCCCTGGAGGACGCGATCACCTCCGTCGCCCGCTTCGTCCACGACGGGAGCGTGCTCGCCCTTCTGCGCCGCATCCTGACCGCGCTGCCTGACCCGCTCGCGCCGGGCAGCGGCCTGAGCCCGATGCTGACCAACCTTCGGATGACCCCCATCGACCGGCAGCTGGCCGGGTGGACCGCCGTGCGGATGACGGACAACTACACCCTGTTCGCCGCCACCGCGCCCGAGGCGGAAACCGCCTACCGGCACCTGACCGGCCTGCTCACCGCACACGGGATGAAGCCGGCACCGGCTAAGTCGAAGGTCTGGCGCCCGAACCCGGAAGACCTCTACGCCGCCGGCTGACACGCAAGGAGACGCTCCGTGCCTATGACCAAGGCGCTGCTGTACTGCGCCGTGAACGGCATCGCAAACAACACCAACGGCATCGGCCGCCAGACCAAGACCTTCCTAGCCACCCTCGCCCGTCACCACCACCGCCTGAGCGCGCACGCGGGCGCCTTCACGCCCTACCTCGCTGTCCCCGAGCCGGGCCCGGCCACCTGGGGCTACAACGAGGCTGACCTCCTCTACGCCCGCCGCGTCATCGAAGGGCTCGGCGGCGAGGTGATCACGCTGTCCCACGACACCCGCCGCCCCTCCTGGCACCCGGACACCTGGCGACGCCTGTCCGGCGAAGCCGCCCGCGCCGCCGGACACCTGGCCGGCCGGCACGAGAAGGTGCTGGCCATCGCCGTCGACACCCCCTTCGCAGGTCTTGCCCACCACACCGGCGCCCACCCGGGAGTGGAGGTGCTGCTGGCCCTGTTCTCCACCGCCCGCATCACCGAACGCCCCCGCCCCGACCCTGGCCGCATCGCCTGGGAGGACGAGGCCATCGCCGCCGCCAACCTCCACTCCCGCGCCTGGGTCGCGGACATCGGCGACTTCCTCACCCGCCACCTCCAGGACCAGTACAGACTCGATCCGGCCAAGCTCCGGGCCTGGCCGTCCGGGCTCCACCTCACCGCCACCGACCTCACCCCGCCGACTAGAACGGAAGCTGAACGCATCGTGCGCGGGCTCGGCATCCCTGCGGGCTGCCCGGTCGTCGCCGCGATCGGCCGCACCGACCACACCAAGGGCCTCGACCGCCTCATCGAGCAACTCGCCCCTCTGCGCGACGACGTCCACCTCGCGATGGTCGCCGTCCCGACCGACGACGAACGCGCCACCCTCCTGGACTCCTATCGCGACCGCAGCGCCGAGCTCGGGCTCAGCGCCACCATCATCGGCCGCTACGACCGCGACATCCCCCGCGCGCTGGCCGCCTGGCCCGACACCTACGCCATGGCCGTACCCAGCCGCGGCGAGACCCTGGCCAACGTCGTCTTCGAAACCGCCCTGTGGGCCCAGCACGCCGGAGCCGTCGTCCTGGCCCCGAACATCGACGGCTTCCCCGAACAGATCACCGACGGCCACAACGGCCTGCTCTACGACCCCGCCCCCGGCGCCCTGACCGCCGGCCTGCGCCGGGCGCTCGCCCTGACCAGCGACGAACGCGCCCGACTGCGTACCGCAGCTCACCGCAAGGTCCTCGCGGAACGCAACTCGGCTGAACACCTCGCGACGCTGCTGGCCACGTTCTGGCAGCCACGCGCCACCCCGGTGGCTACACTCCTTGGTCATCCGGCAACGGATGCCCGTACGCCGCGGTCAAAGGCACCCACCAGCACGCATCACCCCCTGGAGGCCACGCCATGACCGCACCCCTGCTGCTCGTCGACGGCCACTACCTCCTCCACCGCGCATGGTTCGGTTTCGCCTCCCGCATCACCAGCAGCGACAAGACCATCGACCGCACCGGCATCTTCGGCTTCGCCGCGCTCCTGCGCAAAGCCCAGGCCCAGCACGCCGACGGTTTCGAGATCTTCGTGGTCTTCGACTCCGAGGACGGCTCCCAGGCCCGCGCCGGACAGGACATCGACTACAAGGCCCAGCGGTCCGCCCCGGAGCCCGGCCTGATCGAGTCCCTCTCCCTGGTCAAGGACGCCCTCGACCACAGCGGCATCCGGTGGATTGAGCAGGACGGCTGCGAGGCGGACGACGTCATCGCCACCCTGGCGACCGCCGCCCGCACCGACGGCCGCGCGGTCGACATCATGACCACCGACAAGGACTACATCCAGCTCCTGGCCGACCCCAGCGTGCGCCTGTTGAACACCGGTCTCGCCATGGAGCGCCGCTACACCGCCGATGAGCACATCCTCCCCCGCTACGGAGTCCGCGCCGAGCAGTGGCCGGACTTCCGCGCGCTGATGGGCGACCCCGCCGACAACATCCCCGGCATCCGCGGCATCGGCGTCAAGACCGCCGCCCGTCTCCTGACCGACGGACGCCGGCTTGAGAACATCCCGGCCGACGAGCTGCGCCCGACCTGGACAGAACAGTGGCCGAGGGCCCTGCGCTGGCGCGAAATGATCAAACTCGACACGAAGACCGGACTCCCCGACAACCTCCTCACCGCGGATCCCGCCGCGCCGCTGCCCAAGGCCGCGCACGTCCTGGACGCGCTGGACCTGTGGTGACTGGGGGCAAGATCGCGATATGGGACTTTGACGGAACGCTCGGCCACCGCCGGTACGGAACCTGGGCCGAGTGCCTCCTGGAGGTCCTGGACGTCCAGCAGCCCGGCCACCGCTGGGCCTTCCCCGAGATGTTCGAAGCTCTCGCCACCGGCTTCCCCTGGCACACGGCCGAGGACCCCCATCCGCACCTGAGCGACCCCGACGCCTGGTGGGACCACATCACCACCGTCGTCGCCGAAGCCCTCACCCGCCTCGGCATACCCCGCCCGCAGACCGCCGCGGCGGCGACTCGCGCCGCCTACACCGACCCCGCGGCGTGGAGCCTCTACCCGCAGACTCTGCGCGTCCTCGACCAGCTCACCGCGCATGGCTGGAAGCACGTACTCCTCTCCAACCACGTCCCCGAACTCCCCGCCCTCCTGTCAGCCCTCGGCGTCGACACCCGGTTCCGGGCGGTCATCAACTCCGCCGCCAGTGGATACGAGAAGCCCCACCCCCAGGCATTCCGTCTCGTCCAAGCGGCCGCAGGCCCGGCACACCGGCTCGTCATGATCGGCGACAACCCCCAGGCCGACGCCGACGGGGCCCGACGCGCTGGCATCGACGCCATCTGGGTACGCCGCAACCAGCACACCGACACACCCGACCTCGACGCCGCCGCCCGCATTCTCCTGACCCCCGAGCCTGTCCGGAACGGGCGGCGTCCGGCTCTGCACGAGGTCCCCCCGCTGCGCACAACCACCCCCGGAGCGCTTCCAATCCGGTAATCTCGCCGACGTCCGCACCGCGGAAGCCCGGCAGCGCCCCGGCCCATGGCGCACCGGAGCCACCGTGCACGACACCATCCAGGCCCCCGCGCAGGCCGACTGCCTCACCGCCTTCGGCTCCCTTCGCGACGGCGCCGACCCGGACGCCGAGAGGGCTATCGAGCTCGGGGAGGGCTGCAACCGCTTCCCGCCCTCCCCGGCCCTCGCCCGCTACCTCTCCACCCTGTTGGACCGCTTCATCCGCGACGGAACCCTCTCCGCGTACGCCGCCCGGCGGCCGGCAGGCGCTCGGACGGCGATGGCCGAACTCCTCGGCAGCCACCTGAACACGAGGCTGGACTCATCGGACGTCTTCTTCACCCGTGGCGGCACCGAGGCCATCAGCCTCAGCATCGCGCACCTCGCCGAGGCCGATCACGGCCTCGTCCTGCCGCTGCCGAACTACTACGCCTTCGACCAGTGCGCTGTGCGCTGGGGAGCCCCTGTGACCGGCTACTACCGGCACGACGGCACGATCCATCCCACCGGCACGGCCCCGGCCCCCCGCACCTGCCTCGTAGAAGTCCTCCCCAACGGCGTCACCGGCGCCCGCCACACCCTGCCCGATCGAGCCGAGCCGGACTTCACCCTCCTCGACGTCCCCTTCCAGATCGGGGCCGATGGGCCGCAGCCAGCAGCGATACTCCGCGACCGCGTCCACGACATCGACCTGAGCAAGGCCGCTCTGATCCTCACCGCTTCGAAGGACCTCTCCCTGCCCGGCCTGCGCGCGGCAGTCATCGTCACCAGGAACAGAGCACTCTTGCAGCACCTGGCCCGCGACCGGTTCGAGCGGATGGCCATGAGCGGTGACCCCGTCGGCGAAGTCGTCATGCTCTTATACGCCTCCCTCCTCACCGTGGTGGATGCCCCCGCCGAACAGACGGCCAAGATCGTTCAGATCGCTCAGGACAGCGTCCACCGAGCAGGTCTGCCCGCGCTCCCCGACGAGGAGACCTACCGCCGCGTCCGCGACCACCTGACCGTCATGAGCGAACGCTTCCGGCACAACGCTCACGCGCTCGAATGCCCGAGATCGCCGTTGCGGCGCATCACCGGCCTGGAGCCGGCTGCGGGCTACTCCGCGTTCGTCGAACTCCGCACCCCACAGGAAGGCTTCCTCCCTTGGGTAGTGCGGTGCGGACGAGCGGGACTGCGGCTCAACCCGACCGTCGTCCACGGCGGTACCTCGGCAGCCTGGGACTCGCTGTATCCGGGCGGCCAACTCCTGCGGGTCAACCTCTCGGAGACCCCCACCGTCTTCCAGCAGGGCCTGGACCTGCTCAGCCACCACGCACCCCACTCCGCCCCTGGCCGAGTTCTGCGGGCGGACCGCGCAAGCCCCTGATCGGGTGCCGCGCGTCAGCATCCACTCGAACGTGTGAGTTCAAAAGCGACCAGGCAGGCGGGAGCTGCCCCGCACGCCAATCTCGTATTCCCGTTCGAGATATTCGCCCTTCCGGGGCCGCTACGGCCCCGGAGTCCGGGCGTTCTTAGAGCACCAGTGCCAACCTGCCACCCAGATGGAGGACATTGTGAACGCCGCGCCCGCCCCCGCCCATTGCCCTGTCGGATTCGAACAGTGGCCTCAGCCGTCCCGCCCCTTCCGCCTCTGCGGTGCGCAGCGGTCTCGCGTCGGCGTACGCCTCTCGACACGACTGGATGCGAGGTGGGCGGCATGAGCGAGCCCACCGATGGCGCAGCCCACGCAGTGCCCGGCCCACGCTCCGCCCCCTTACCACTGCCTCCGACAACGGTCCCTGCCGGGGCGGAGGACGGTGACATCACCGACGGGCTGGAAGAGGCGTACTGGTCCGTTCATGACGGCGCCGCTGCGAGCGCCACCGTGCGTCAGGTGCTCGCCCGGCTGCCCAAGATCACCGCTCTCATCGGCCGACTTGCCTGGAAGGCGGACCGCCGGTCGACCCTCGCTGCCGTCGTCTGCCAGTTGGCCTCGGCGGCCATGGCGGCCTTCGGGCTGATCGCCTCGGTCAAAGTCCTCCAGCACCTGTTCTCGGAGGGCCCCACACCCGACCGCGTGCGTGCCGCCATCCCCCAGATCCTCCTCGTGGCGGGCTTCCTCGTCGCCCGGGCCCTGCTGGAAGCGGCCGTCGCGGTAGCCCAGGCACGCGTTACACCCAAGATCCGCACCGCCCTCGAATGCGAATTCCTGCACCTCACCGCGCACGTGTGCCTCGAAGCGGTCGAGGACCCCGACTGGCACGACGAGGTCCACCGCGCCAACGACCGCGGGCTCTTCTACGCACGGATGATCGTCGGACAGGTCGTCTCCCTCGCCTCCGCAGCCCTCGGGCTCATCGGTACCGCCGGCGTACTCGGCGTCCTCCACCCCGCCCTTCTCCCCCTTCTGCTGCTGTCCGTCCTGCCTGTGGGAGCGGCCGCCGTACACAGCGCCCGGGCCCGGTTCCGGTCCTTCAAGCGGTGGAACACGCTGCAGCGCCGCGTCCGGGTCTTCTCCTGGCTGCTGCTCGACGTGGACGCCGCCGCAGAGCTCCGCTCCGACACGGCCCAGGGCGCGCTGCTCGACGAGCACCGCCGCCTGACGACCAAGATCGCCGAGGAGGACACCCGCCTCGGCGTGAGCTCCGCCGTGCTCAACCTCGTAGGCCGTGCAGTCGGCGGGATCGGGACCGGCATTACGTACGCAGCACTGGCCGCCATGCTGATCGCCGACTGGCTGCCCTTGGCCGCCGGGGCCGGCGCCGTCCTGGCCATCCAGGCGGGCCGGTCCTCCCTTACCCAGCTCGTCGAGGTCGGCCACCTCGTCTACGAGCACGCCCTGTGGGTCGACGACCTCCTCGCCGTCCAGGAACGAAGCCGCCGCCTCCTGCCCCGAAGCTCCGCTGTCCGTGCGCCGGACCAGGTGCAGGAAATCATGGTCCACGGCGTCCACTTCAGCTACCCAGGCAAGGACACACCTGCCCTGAACGGCGTCTCCTTCACACTCCGTGCCGGAGAAACGGTCGCGTTCGTCGGCCTCAACGGGTCGGGGAAGTCGACGTGCGCCAAGCTCCTGGCGGGCCTGTACGAGGCGCAGCAGGGCTGCGTGAGCTGGGACGGCGTCGACGTGCGCGAGATGGACGCCCAGTCCGTGCACGAGAAGGTCGCCTGTGTGCTGCAGGACCCGGTCCGGTTCCCGTTCAGCGCCCTGGCGAACATCACCGCTGGAGCGGGCACGCTCACCGAGGTCGACCCGGAGCGGGCCATCGCCGCCGCTCGGGCCGCTGGGGCCGACAAGGTTATCGCCGCGCTGCCCGGCCAGTGGCAGGCGGTGCTGTCGAAGCGGTTCAAGAAGGGACGGCAGCTCTCCGGTGGAGAGTGGGCGAAGGTGGCCGTGGCCCGGGGCTTGTACCAGGAGGCGGTGCTGGTGCTTCTGGACGAGCCGACGGCGAGCATGGACCCGCCGTCCGAGCACGCCGTGTACGAGGCCGTGCTGCGCGGCCGGCTACGCAAGGACCAGATCACGGTGCTGATCTCCCACCGGCTCGCCAGCGTCGTCGACTGCGACCGGATCCTGGTCTTCGACCGCGGCCGCATCGTCGAGTCCGGATCTCACACCGAGCTCATGGCTCTGGGCGGCGACTACGCCGCGATGTTCACCCTGCAGGCCAGCGGCTACCACCCCGGCACCACCGCCGGCCCGCACGTGGAGACCGCGCCCGCCGATGTGGAAGAGGCGTCGTGACGCAGATGCCGGCGCCACCGGCCTCGCTGTGGCACCACCGCGACTTCCGACGGTACCTGGCCGGACAGGCCGCGAGCGTGGCGAGACGGGCGGTCAGCTCGATGGCCCTGCCGGTCTTGGCCGTGGTCCAACTGGATGCCACCACCGGGCAGGTCGCCACGCTGGCGGTCCTCGCGCAACTCCCGCCCGCGCTCCTTGCCCTGCACGCGGCCGCCACGATGAGAAGGGCCAGCACCGCGGCCGTGGACGACAAGCACATGCAGATCTCACCAGGCGGCGACGGCCGTCAGGATCAGGGCTCCGGCGGCGACCAGCTCCGGCCGCTCACCCGGCATGGTGTAGAGGGCAGTGCCGCCGGCGCGCCTCTCGTCAAGGATGATCGCGACCTGACACCGATGTGGTGGTGCGCAGGGGTGCGGGGCAGACAGCGGCCCGCCTGGTGGATACGGTGTAAAGAACGCGTCAAGAACTGGCGCGCGGTGTGCCGGGAAGTCTGGTCGGCGTCCTGGGGGCAGTGTGCCCTCTCGTCGCTGACACACCCGGAGGCCCACTGCCATGGCCGGCACCCGCTCCCCCTTCCTCGGTTTGTTGTCCCTGCCCGAACGGCAGGCAGTCACCCGCGCCCTGCGTACCGAGACCGTCGGCGGCCTGGTCCTCCTCGGCGCAGCCGTCGTCGCGCTGATCTGGTCCAACAGCCCGTGGAGCGCGGCCTACGCCTCCGTACGCGACTTCCACTTCGGGATACCGGCCCTCGGCCTGGACCTGTCGGTAGGACATTGGACGGCCGACGGGCTGCTCGCCGTGTTCTTCCTCGTGGCCGGGATCGAGCTGAAGCGTGAGCTGGTCATCGGTGAACTGCGCACCCCGGCCACCGCCGCGCTGCCTGTCATCGCCGCGTTGTGCGGGATGGCCGTACCCGCCGCCCTCTACCTGGCCACCACCGCGGCGGGCGGCGGCAGCAGCAGCGCGGGCTGGGCGGTCCCCATGGCCACCGACATCGCCTTCGCCCTCGCCGTCCTCGCGGTGCTGTCCACACACCTGCCAGCCGCGCTGCGCGCCTTCTCCTGACCCTCGCCGTCGTCGACGACCTGGGCGCGATCCTGATCATCGCGGTGTTCTTCACCTCCGACCTGAACCTGTGGGCACTTGCCGGAGCCTTCGCGGGCCTGGTCCTCTTCTACCTGCTCCAGCGGCTGCGGGTACGCGGCTGGTGGTGGTACGTGCCGCTCGCGGCGGCGATCTGGGCGCTGATGTACAACGGCGGCGTCCACGCCACCGTCGCCGGCGTCGCGATGGGCCTGATCCTGCGCACCACCCGCGACCAGGGCGAGGAGGCCTCACCGGCGTCGCGAGTCTCCCACTTGGTCCACCCCGTGTCCGCCGGCATCGCGGTTCCGATGTTCGCGCTGTTCGGCGCCGGGGTGAGCATCTCCGGCCCGGCCTTGGGCGCGGTGTTCACCAGCCCCGAACCTCTCGGCGTGGTGATCGGCCTGGTCGCGGGCAAGACGGTGGGGATCTTCGCCGGTACCTACCTGGCCGTCCGCTTCACCCGCGCCCAGCTCAACCCCGACCTCGCCTGGGCCGATGTCCTGGGCCTGTCAGTGCTGGCCGGGATCGGCTTCACCGTCGCCCTGCTGATCGGGGAACTCGCCTTCCCCGGCGGCCAGACCGGTGAGCACGTCAAGGCCGCCGTCTTCGTCGCCTCCCTGTTCGCCGCGATCCTCGCCGCCGTCCTGCTGCGCAGGCGCAACACCGTCTACCGGCGCCTGTACAAGGCGGAGAACATCGACGCCGACAACGACGGCATCCCCGACATCTACCAGAACGACACGGCCGATCCCGAAGGCACCGCCGCTCGTACGGACGGGCAGCACATCTGATGGCCGACGGCGATGCCTCACTGCTGGCGCCCGTGATCGTCATCGCCGCCCTGGTCATCCGCACCGCCATCACCGAGCTCCGGCACCCGGGCAGCGCCCGGCGACAGTGGGCGTTCGCCACGAACCCGCGGGCCATAGCGTCCGGTGCGACGGTCGCTGCGGCCACGGTCTTGATCGGCGGTGCCCGCTTCGGCTGGGCGGCGGCATGGGCCCTGCTCGCCGGGGCACTCGCCGCCTTCGTCACCGGCCGCGACACCCCGGCCGCCTCGATTCACCCGAGCAAGGAGCAGTCCGTGTCGGAACGACAGATCGGGACAGTGCTGGCCGCCATCGGCGCGCCCCTGACCCTGGCCGGGGTGGCGATGTACTTCCTGCCCGGCCCCGGCGTGGTATCGCCATGACCGCGGCCGGCCGCCGGTAACACCACCCCACCCCCACCCGTCCCCGCACCCGACAGGAACCCGACGACGATGTTCTGGCAGTGGATCGGCCTGAGCGTCTTCTCCCTCACTCTGCTGCCCGCCGGTCTGGCGATGGCCGGCGGCTGGGCACCGGCCCGCCTGCGCGCCCGCCACACACCGGTGCGTGCCCGCAGCTGGAACCTGGCCGCTCACGCCGATCTGTTGCGCCACACCTTCGCAGTACTGACCTTGGAACAGCTTCAGCGCGGCCACCTTGCGGCCCTCGGCGAGATGAACGTCGAGCAGCGCCGCCACTACGTCCGCGTCTTCGGCGACCCCGTCGACTGGGTACGCCGCCGGTTGGGACACGCGAGCCTGCTGACCACGGTCATTTACCTCCACGCCCTGGAGGAGCTGGAGATGGAACCCGCATGGCGCTGGTGCCCGACGACTGGGAACACCCCGCGCCCCCCTCAGCGTGCTGGGTGAAGAACGGCCGCCCGCGGGCGTCGCGGTGCCGAGGGGGCGCCGGTGAAGAGCAGTGGTCGAGGCAGCACCCGCAAGGGACGCCGCTCCGCCCTCCCCCAGGTGCCGTACGACCCGGCCGCCGAGCCAGAGAGCCCGGGCCTGCACGGACTTGTCGTCCGTGTCCACACCGACGACAACCGCCACGAGACCTTCGACTGCGCCGACCTCCCCTTACCTGGCTGGCAGGTGCCGATCGCGCAGGCGATGGCCTGGCGGGTGGGCCCGGCTGGCGGGCTGGGCACCCAGTCGTCGGCATGGTCGACGTGGAAGACGGTGGTCCGCTGGATGCGGTTCCTCACCGCGCTGCCCAAACCACCAACGAACCCGGCCAATCGCCCCCATGAGTAGGCGTCCAGCGAACCGCCGCTCGCCTGCGTCGATTTCCACCTACTGCAGTCAGTCCCGCACCGCAGTCTCAGTGACGTCGACGCCTTGGCGATCGGACCAGCCGCGCGGTCACCACCCCTGCATAGCTCGGATATATCGGCCTGAACGCCAGCGTAAACAAGGGATGTGGGCTCTCCATGATGGAGATCATTCTTGCGAGGCCAGAGCCCACGATCTCCGATGTCTGTCAAATTGGATCAAGCCCGGTCCGAATTTTCGATCTTGACACCGCGATGATGCATCTACTGCGCTTTGGTGACCTTCATAACACGCCAGGTCTGTGCGGCCCGCGCTTTCCTCCTAGTAAGATCAGCCCGTCGACTAGATGCGCCGCCCGGCCACCGCACACCTCAAGTGCGAGCCTCCGGCCACTAGCGTCCCACAAGCAGATATCGGGATCGGGGAGACCGGCAGTGGACACCCCAGTGGTCCTTCATTGGAGTGACTATGCGTTGGCGTCGGGACCCTTCACGGCGCGCTCTCGTGAAGGAATGCGAGAGGCTGCTCGCCGATCTCCCTATCCCCGTTCCGTTCAGCGTCGAGGCGCTGGTGCGGAATATGGAACATGCGCTGAGTCGCCAGATTCGCCTGGTGCCAATGGATGATCCTGATGGGGGCCTGGGCACCGCATGTGGCCTTCGGGTCAAAGCACCGGAGTTCACGATCATTCTCTACCGCCGCCGTTCAAGTCGCTGCCAGACCGAGCACATCATCCTCCATGAGCTCGCGCATGAGTGGCTGGACCACGGAACTAACCTGACGGCTGCCGAGATTGAGCGATACGTACCTGAACACATCCGCGAGGAAGTTCTTCGGCGTTTCCCAACGACTCTGGTCCAAGGGCGCGTGAATTTCGATAGCCCCGAGGAAAAACGGGCCGAACTTTCGGCATCGCTGATAAAGCGGTTGGCACGCCGTCAGCCGATCGGGGGAGATGACATGGTCAGCCTCCTTGAATCCTCACTTTCTCATCCCGTTGCTCCACCGCGGCGCCGAGTCTAACCGCGAGTGACCGGCGTTCACCAAGACGGAGTTTCCGGCTTTGTGATTTAGCCACCACGCAGTCCGCCTACCGTCAATCGCGGCTGTGGTCAGCCGGCCTTCCGGGTTGGTGAGTATCCAGCCAGCCCGTAGATATGTACTGGTTACGTGTTCGATTTCTTCAAATACCTGACTGCGGTAGCGATGACCGTCATCGCCGTATGGCGATTCCCGGCAGTTCGGTACGCCGATGCTCATCGCCGGGCCCTCTGGGGTGGCTACGCCGGATTCGCCGTAGCGCTATGGCTCTACACGCCAGCAGCGATGCGTGCGGTGGATCGAATCCCCGTGGTCGACCTGAGTGCCCTGCTCCGACACTTCGCCAGCACTGCCGCCATCATCGCAGCCTTGACTTACGTCGCAACCAGCTACGGGAAGAGCTCGGAGACCGTCGCACCCCGGCACGTCGCGGTCTCGCGCTGGATCGCCCGCGCATCCTATAAAGCAGGCGCAATAGGCGTGACCCTGCTCACGATCCTATTCTTCACCGTGCTGGACCGCACCACACCGAGTCACAGTTTTCTAATTGATCATGCTGGGGAATGGGGCGCTGCGGTCTACATGACCGTTTTCTACTTCTTCCCATTCATCACGACTGCGGTTTGCGGCTACCAATGGACAAGAGCAGCGCGACAGGCTGAGAACACCAGCATGCGCGTTGGGCTGGGCTTGATGGGGGTCTCGATGTGGATGGGCCTGGTCCACACAGTGGCCCGTGTCGCCATCCTCTGGGGAGCGGTGATGTTCCCCCTAAGTTCCTCCACGGTGGAGCTTCTTGTAGACGCCACAGCAGTATGGATGAACCTGCTGTTCCTGATTGTCGCGGTAGGCGCGAGCATTCCCACTACCCGCGCGGCCGCTGCCCGCTGGAAGACGTGGTGCACCCTATACAAAATCTATCCGCTCTGGTTTGACCTGGTGGAAGCCTTTCCGGGGACGAGCCTGTACCCGCCTGGATCGCGTATAGCAGAACTCATCCACATGCGCGTCCCCAGCGACGTTCGCCTGGACCGCTGGACCCAGGATATTGCCGACGCCTGCGAAAAGCTGCGATATTACGCCCCGAAAGAATTGTTGTTCACCGCAGAGGACATGACTGCCTCACACGCCGACCCCGAGCCGGCTGCGGAAGCGTACTGGATCAAGGCCGCGCTCCAAGCTGCTGATACCACACAAGCCAGTCGGTACGCCGTCGGCCCCCTAAAAGCGAAGCCGTTCGTTGATACCGATAGCGAAGCGGCCTGGCTAACGCGAGTGAGTACGGTCTACTCGCACATAACCACGACTCAGGCTCGAACGCTTCTCGAGCAGTCCGCAGAGGCAGAAATCGGACCTACCCAATAACTCTTGATTGACATGAAGGCCGAGTTCTCGGTTCAGAGCGCCTTGCCCGGGTCACGGCTCTATGCGGCATAGCGATCTTGAATGGCGGGCCGGTTAGTGACATTAAGCACGAACGGCTGTGTGAACACGGCTGGTACCGTGGGTTCCGCGGACTGATAGGTCTTGCTCCGCCCCGTAAGTGCACCCTGGCCTGCGACGCACAGATGCTGCCGTCGCCACACGTAGCCGGGTCCGCGACGCTGTCCGGTCTGGAAGGCGTCCAAAGTCTCAGCAATGGAGTTCCCGCATGTCCAACCGCACCGGCCTCATCCTCGATTTCGGAGGCGTGCTCACCACTCCACTGCTGCCGGTGGTGCTCGCCTTCGAGCAGCGTGAAGGGCTTCCCCAGGGTGCGTGCATCTCCGCGCTGTACCAGGACGAAGAGGGCGTGCGGATCACCAGCGATCTCGAGCGCGGAGCGGTGAGCCAGACCGAGTGGAACGAGATCGCGGGCAAGAAGCTGGGCGTCTCTTCTGACAACCTGATGGGCCGGATCTTCGGTGGCCTGCGTCCTGAGCCGCTGCTGATCAACGCGGCCGCTGCGGCGAGGCGAGCCGGGATCAAGGTGGGCATCCTGTCCAACTCCGTGGGGCTGGCTCCTTGGGACCTGTACAACGGCTATGAGCTCGAGAAGCTGTACGACGCCGTAGTGATCTCCGAGCACTACCAGATGCGTAAGCCTGACGCAGAGCTCTTCGAAGCCGCGCTCAAGCTCATGGACCTGCCCGCCGAGCAGTGCGTCTTTGTCGACGACACGGAAGGGTACGTCCAGGCGGCAGAGCAGCTGGGCTTCGCAGGGGTACACAACAAGGACCCCAAGCAGACGGTGGCCGACCTCTCGGACCTGCTCGGCGTGGACCTTACCGCAGCTCCGTAGCGAGTCGCCCCGAGTGCAGCCGACCAGTTGCACTCGGGCGCTGCCGCCGGCAGACAGATCCGCCAGTGTCGTCAGCTCGCGCCCGTGGGCAGCAATCTCGCCTGGGACTTCGGTCTCCGACCGCCCCGACGAGCGCATGCGGCAGCAGTGCACGCCGAACAGGCGAGAACGAGCACGCGCCCGTCACGGGCGTTGGCATACCCGCTTTCACGAACAACAACGGGATTACGACGTTGCACCCATATCGGGGGCGACCTCGTAGTCCCGTTTTTGCTGTTGGCACCAGCCCGGCTATTGGAATAGCTCCGGAACCCTGCCTGGTCTGCGCGCAGCCGGCCCTCGACACCAGGCGCCGAGCCCGCAGAGCGAATAGGCGGCGGAGCCCGGCCTTCGGGAACCGCCTGTTGGCGCCGACGCTGACCTGCTGCTCACGAGCCCATCGAACCTGCTGGCAGGCGGCGTTACTACCCGCCCACGTCTGGCAGCTTGTGCTTCAGCTCTCCAACAAGCTCGTTGATCTTGGCCATCATTTCCGCAGACAGGCCCGTTTGATTACCGCGGGCGGCCAAGCCGAGGATCTGCCCTCGGTGAATCGAGCCGAGAAATTGGATCGCTTCCAGGAAATCGCGGGCCGCAGGGTTGACCTCGGCGTCGTCCTGGAAGAGAGCGGCGTCGACCTGGAGGGCATGGGCTAGCCCGGCACGCACTACGTCGGAAGCGTCGGTTGTGACACCCGTACGGAGCGCGACGATATCGTCGGCTGTGACGGTAGCCGCGCCCGCATGCTCGTTGACGGCCCGTGCGATTTCCTCGTCAGTCGGAGGCTCTTGGCCGACATACCCGTGCTGCAGGAGGTAGTTGATCTTTTCCCCGATCGTACGGGGCGCAGACGTCTGCTCGTCATCCGAGGACGTACCGCGAAGCCCGAACGAGCGGTCCTGCGCTGCCCGCAGCTCGTCTTCGGTTACCCCGTAGGCCTTTGCGAGTGGCGGCACGTAGGCATCGCTGAGCCTGCGTCGGCCGGATTCGGCGTTGCTCAGTGGCACGCGGCTCGCGTTGATGATCTCGGCGGCCTGAGCCTTGCTGAGGCCGGCGTCGCAGCGTAGGAGCTGCAAATCCGGTGGGCCGTCGTGGGGGAAAAGGACATCGAGTGGCTGGTCGAGCGCTGCGGCAATCGCGGGGAGCTTCTCGCCCTTGGGGAACTCCTGGCCATTCTCCCACCGCGCAACGGCCGGGCCGCTGACGCCCACCAGCTCGCCCAGCTGCTTCTGGCTGAGATCCCTGCCCCGTCGGACAGCGCGTACGCGACTGCCGTCGAACTGACGTGGGGGCACATGAACTCCTGCGGTGGCGGTCAAGACAGTCGGGCGACGTCTAGACCACTGTAATCCAGACTTGATACATTCACGCAACTATCGTACGTTCCTGTATCGCACCTGGTGGTCGGGGCGCCTCGTCTCTCTATGGTGCCTGTCTCTCGTCCTGTGGGGGACATCACCAGACTGCCTCCGACAGCTCCTTCGGCGCATGGGCCGGTCGGTCCCCGTCCCGCCCCTGTCGGCCCCCTCGCCGCCCCATGCGGCAATGCGATGGTGAAGACCGGTACCCGCCTCGGAAGGAGGGCTGCCGCCATGGCCGAGACAGCCCCGACAACCGTGCCCGGACCAGGGTCGGTCCTGTCCTGGAAGAAAACCTCCTCCTGGTCAGTAGGCGGCGAGGGAGATGGCGGTCAGTGAGCGGTGAACGCTGCCACGGTCAAGGCGTGGAAGACCTCGTGGTAACCGAACCAGCGGGGTGAGGGGTCGGGGCGCTGGAGGGCGTAGACGACCGCGCCCGCGCTGTAGAGGAGCCCGCCGGTCACGATCAAGCGAGTACGGCGGGATCTCGCGGCAGAGAATCTAACTACTCGTCAGTAGAGTCAGCAAACCCCGTCGGTTATGCCGGTGGCGATCAGGCCCGGCGAGGGCGGTGCGGGCGTGCTGTTCGGTGTCGAGGTCGGCGGATTGGGCACCGAGGGTACGGGCGGCGGCCTTGACTTATCCTTCCCAGCGGCGGCTTCGGCGCCCGCTACGCCGAGCGGGCCATGCCCACCTGGATCTGACCTGCCCCACAGGTCAGGACGCCAACCCCACAGGCCGGGAC
>NZ_JBSGZP010000001.1:0-63013 GCF_053611065.1 Streptomyces sp. NPDC054840 | reverse complement strand
TCGGTGGCGACTCGCCGCCCTTCGCGCTTGGACAAGTGGTGCAGGTCCGCCATGAGGAGCATGTTCTCCTCGCCGGTGATCAGGCCGTCGACGGCGGAGAACTGCCCGGTGACACCGATCGCGGCACGGACCGCCTGCGGGTCGGCGGCCAGGTCGTGCCCGCCGACGTGCAGGTTGCCGGCGTCGGCGGTGATGAGCGTGGAAAGGATCTTCACGGCGGTGGTCTTCCCGGCGCCGTTCGGGCCGAGCAGCGCGAACACGGACCCGGCCGGGATGTGCAGATCGATCCCGTCGAGGACGAGCTTCTCGCCGTACGACTTGCGTAGTCCGACGGCGGAGACAGCGGTCGGCGACGGGCGACCGTCCACTTGTTTGGATGTGGGCATGACAAATGAAGCCATGGCGACTTCCCTTTCGAAGACAGAAGGCGCTGGGGGAGTGGATGCAGGTTCGGAACTTGGATCAAGTGACTGTTCGTGACGGCATGTCGGTCACGTCACATCGTCTGGGGAGGCTGGCGTTCGCCATGCCGCGGAGACCTGACCACCGAGGGGTGTCGCCTGTGTTGGCAGGGCTGAGTCGGGGCCTCGCCGGGCTTGCTCAGCCACCTCGGTGGGCAGGATCTGCGGCGGCCTCTGGCGGCCGGTCGGACCGAGTCTGTTCGCGCCGCGCCGAAGTGATGAACCGCGCGTACGGGTTATGTCCACTGGCGCGGGCAGAGGAGGCTACTTCCCGGCGGTGCCGGGCTCCCTGTTGAGGGACTCCTGGTAGGCGTCCGCGTACGTGCGCGAGTCCTTGATCAGGTCGTCGCAGAACGCGGCGACGTCATTGCCGATCAGTTGCAAAACCCCCTTGCCCGCTGCGGCGCCCTCCTCGAAGAAGTCGACGATCCCGGGGAGCAGGGGCCCGTCAGGCAGGTCGATCGGTCCGACCTTGAAGAGGTACTTCTGCATTTCCTTGTAGACGATCTGGTAGTCCGGCGGGAGCCCCTTGACCCGGGCCGTGTGCGCCCGCCACTGCTTCTTGCCCTCGATGATGTCCTGGATGCCCATGTCAGCCTCCCAGCCTGCTCAGTTTCCTGGCGACGTTCCTGTTCAACTGCTCGCGCCACCGGTCGCGATAGGTTCGGGCCCCTTCGTCGCCGGCCAGTGCCGTGCAGAAGCCCCGGATGTCGTCGCCGAGCACCTCGTTGACGCTCTGCCCGTCCGCCGCCGTTTCTTCGAGCAGCCCCAGGGCGGCGTCGAGGATCGGCATCAGGTTGCGACCGGTGAAGTCCCCGTGGGGAAAGAGGTCGACCTTGACCTGTTCCCACGCCGCCCGGTAGTCGTCCGGCAAGGCCTCGGCCCGTGCCTCGAACGCCTTCAATTCCCTGGTGAGATCGCTGCCCGTGATGGTCTCCCAGAAGTTCATCGTCCGCCCTCCTTGAGCTTGTCGATGCGTGATGAGACGTACTGCCATTTCGCCCAGAACTTCGCGAGTTCCTCGCGGCCGGCGTCGTTGAGCGCGTAGAACTTCCGCGGCGGACCGACACCGGACGGCCGCTTCGTCACCTGGACGAGTCCGTTCCTCTCCAGCCGCAGCAAGATGGTGTACACCGTCCCTTCGATGACGTCGGTGAAGCCCAGCTCGTTCAGCTGACGGGTGATGGCGTACCCGTAGGTCTCCTCGCGGTCGATGATCTCGAGCACGCACCCTTCGAGCGTGCCCTTCAGCATCTCGGTCAGGTCGTCCATCGCACGTCTTCCTCCTCGGCGTCACCGGTACTGTGTAGTACCGAGTACAGCTATACGCTATCACCGAGTAGTGGTGGGTGCCAGCGATCGGCGAGCCGCGTGCACGGGTGACGGGGGGCGCCACCGGCCATGTCAGGATGCGCGTCGCGCAGGTGGCTCCAGGCTGCTCACGTCATGCGTTCAGGTGGGCGCGGATGAGCGAGTCGAGCCGTTCCCATGCCGGGGACGACGCGTTGACCGTGCCCTGGATAAGCGCGGGGATCTCGGAGTCCGCATCCAGGCCGGGCAGTTCGCCGGACCCGTAGCGCTCCCGGTTCGCCTCGGCGATACGAAGGGCGAGGTCATCGAGGCGCGGGTCGTCGGCGCCGAGGTCGTACGCGTGGTCGTAGCCGAGGAAGAGCTGCCGTAGCTCCGGGTCGGCCAAGATGTCGGCCTGGTCGTGAAACAGGGTGGTCGCGCGCTCCGGGTGGGTGGCGAACACGAGGATCCACAGGTCGCGTTGCAGGTCAACCCATCTGGACGTGAACCCCCACCGGGCCAGGTCTTCCAGATGGGAGGCGACTTTGTCGGGCAGCGGCACCAGACGTCCCGCGGCGAGTCGGCGCAGACGGGCCTGTGTTTCCTGCAGGCTGCGGATACGGGCGTCGAGTCCGTCGTCGATCTCGCCCAACGCCTGCCGGAGTTCCCCCTCGCCAGACGCCCTCAGGTCGCGAATACGAGCAAGAGGGACACCGGCTTCGGCCAGTGTCCGGATCTTGATCAAGGTGACGGCGTCGCTCGCTCCGTAACGCCGGTAGCCGGATGCGTCGCGGTCGGGCTCGGGGAGCAGCCCCTTGTCGTGGTAGACACGGACGGTCTTGATTGACACTCCGATGTAGCCGGCCAGCTGTCCGATGGTGATCACCCGGTTATCGTCCCACTTGACTTTGCCCCTGGGGCAGGGCTGCAGCATGGAGACATGGAGAACACGAATGTTGACCGGGAGACCCTGCGCGAGCTGGCCGACGAGGGCAACGAGACCGCACTGGACCGGCTGGCCGATCTGGCGGACGCGGCCGGAGGCCTCGCGGAGCTGAGCGACCTGTTGGACGAAGGATCCCGACACGCCGGGCTGCTGCTCACGCGACGCGCGGCCGCAGCCGGTGATCTGCGCGAGCTGCAACGGATCTCCGATGCCGGATACGAAGAGGCAGGAACGGAGCTGGACCGTCTGCTGCAGGCACCGGGCGGCCGCCAAAGCTGACGGTCCGCCCGGCCGTCGCACCTGCCGAGCAGCTGACGAACGTGTGCTGCTGCGGCCTCAGATACCGATGTCCCGGCTCCGATAGTCCTCCAGGGATTCGCGCCGTACGAGGAGCCGGGCCGTGCCCTCGTGGACGGCTACGACGGCGGGACGGCCGACCAGGTTGTAACCGGAGGCCATGGACAGTTGGTAGGCGCCGGCCACCGGTACCGCGAGCAGGTCGCCGGGGTGGATGTCGCCCGGCAGTTGGACGTCGGAGGCGAGGATGTCGCCCGCCTCGCAGTGCCGCCCGACGACCGTGACCGTACGGAGCCCCGCCGTCGAGTGGCGGCCGACGAGCCGGGGCGCGTACCGCACCCCGTACAGCGCGGGCCGCGGGTTGTCGCTCATGCCGCCGTCCACGGCGACGAACACCTTCTCGCCGGTGTGCTTGACGGTGAGCACCCGGTAGAGCGCGACTCCCGCGGGGCCCACGACGGCCCGTCCGGGTTCGACGGCGAGCCGGGGCACGGGCAGTCCCGCGGCGGCGCAGCCGTCGACGAGTTCCGTACGCATCCGCCGGGCGAGCGCGGTGATGTCGAGGGTGGGTTCACCGGGCCGGTAGGCGATGCCGTGGCCACCGCCCATGTCGAGCTCGGGCAGGACCAGGCCGTGCGTGTCACGGATGCGGGCCATCAGCCCGATCATGCGGCGCAGAGCGACCAGGTAGGGCTTCACCTCGGTGATCTGCGAGCCGATGTGGCAGTGCAGCCCCGTGAGTTCGAGCTGCGGCTGGCCGAGGATGCGGGCGACGGCGTGCTGAGCGCCGCCGTCGGTGAGGGAGAGCCCGAACTTCTGGTCCTCCGTACCGGTGCGGATCTTGTCGTGGCCGCCGGCCGAGACACCCGGGACCACCCGCACCATGACCTTCTGGCGGCCCGCGGGCCCGACGGCGGCCGCGATGCGGGCTATCTCGGACGGGCTGTCGATGACGATCCGTCCCACCCCGAGCCGGAGCGCGGCCGCCAGGTCCCGGGGCGACTTCGCGTTGCCGTGCAGCACGATCCGTTCCGGCGGGAAGCCGGCCGTGACGGCGAGCTCCAGCTCCCCGGCCGAGCACACGTCCAGGCCCAGCCTCTCCTCCCGCACCCAGCGGACCATGGCGCGGGAGAGGAACGCCTTGGCCGCGTACAGCACGTCCGCGTCGGGGAACGCCGCGCTGTACGTCCGGCAACGTCCGCGCACCTCGCCCTCGTCCAGCACGTAGGTCGGTGTGTCGAACCGGTCGGCGATCTCGCTGAGGGGAACTCCGCCGACGGCCAGGCCGCCGTGCGGGAGTGGTGTTGCGGATGAGGGCCATACGGACAGCTCACCGGCGGCGGCGGGCATCTCCGGGAGAACGGCGATGGTCATGATCTGCTCTCCTTCAGGCCGTGCGGGCCGTGGTCTCGGATACCCGTGTGAGCGGGGCTCCGGGGGGTCCGGCGTCCGCCGTGGGGACCGGGGGCGCGGTGGGTGCCGGGTCGACGGTCAGCAGGGACGCGCCGAGTGGCCGGGCCATCGCGCGGAGCGCGGCCTCGGAGAGCCGGATCCAGGGCTGGGTCGTACCGAGCGTGGCGGCCAGCTGTTCCGGGGTGGTGAAACCGACGGCGGTACGGGCTCCCAGTGGGGTGCGGAACAGCCGCACGACGACGTGCGCTCCTCCCGGCCGGGCGGGCACGTACAGAGGCCCGGCCGGGCTCTGTTCCTCAGGCTCGGAGTCGGATTCGTCGTACTGGAACAAGCACATGGGGCCCTCCTCGGGGAACCACGAGTGACAGGTGACGCCCCGGCGCGGGGAGGCGGTCCGGGACGTGCAACCGAAGCTATCCCCGCCCCCGCGCCTCAGCGGTCACCCCGTAACGGGACCCATACGGCCAGCGGCCCACTCCATACGGATCACTGACGGCAGGAGCTGGAGGCCATCAGGAGTGCGTCAGGCTTGTGGACCTCTCTGCCAGAAATCCGTAACGGACATGGCTCCGCCGTACCTCGCGGACGTTCCATGAGGACCGGAGGCTGGACGGCGAGGTAGAGGGAACAGGTCGCGCGAAGAGTCGTGGTCGGCGTGACCGGCACCCTGGGGAGGGTGGCAGCCCTGCACAGGGCAGCTGCAGAGGCCCGCATACGTGATGCGGAGCTGAGGGTCGTCCTGGCGTGTGAACTCGGCGGCCGGAAACGTCCTCAGCCCCTCCGCCCTGGCGGAATGCCGTACGGCTGCCGTCGAGAGCCTTCGCGAGGTACTCGACACGCCGTTCCGTGCGGCGAAGCCCGGAGTCATGCTGGCGGGCCTCACCGTACGGGGCACCCCCGGTGGCGCCTTGGTGGACACCCCCCGTGGCGTGGAGGATCTCTCACTGACTGAATCACCCGTCCTAGTGTCCTGCGCCGGGAATTCGATCAAGATATGAGGCCAGGCGTTCGAGGATCTCGTCGGCGCTCTTCGTCCATGCGAAGGGGCGGGGGTTCTCGTTCCAGGTCTTGATCCAGCCGCGGATGTCCTTCTCCAGCGCCTGGAGGGACTTGTGGGTGCCGCGCCGTATCTGTTTGTCCGTCAGGATCCCGAACCATCGCTCGACCTGGTTGAGCCAGGAGGAGTAGGTGGGGGTGAAGTGCATGTGGATCCGGGGGTGGGCCTCCAGCCACTTCTTGACCGTCGGTGATTTGTGGGTGCTGTAGTTGTCGCAGATCAGGTGGACGTCCAGGCCGGCCGGGACTTCCTTGTCGAGCTTGGCCAGGAACTTCTTGAACTCGACAGCCCGATGGCGGCGGTGGATGGAGCCGATGATCTCGCCGGTGGCCACGTCCAGCGCCGCGAACAGGGTGGTCACGCCGTGGCGGATGTAGTCGTGGGTTCGGCGCTCGGGCATGCCCGGCATCATCGGCAACACCGGCGCGGACCGGTCCAACGCCTGGATCTGGGACTTCTCATCCACGCACAGGACCAGGGCACGTTCCGGCGGGTCCAGATACAGGCCCACCACATCACGGACCTTGTCGATGAACTGTGGGTCGTTGGACAGCTTGAACGTATCCACCTGATGCGGCTTGAGACCGAACGCCTTCCAGATCCGGCCGACCGAGGACTTCGACAGCCCGCTCTCGGCCGCCATCGAAGCCCTCGACCAGTGCGTGGCGTCCTTCGGCGACCGCTCCAGCGTGGCGACGACGACCTCCTCGACCCGGTCATCGGTGATCTTCCTCGGGGCGCCGGGCCGGGGTTCGTCCACCAGCCCTTCCATCCGCCGCTCCAGGAAGCGCCGCCGCCACTTGCCCACGGTCTGCGGCCAGATGCCGAGCTCGTCGGCAACCTGCCGGTTCCTCTTGCCGTCCGCGCACCCCAGCACGATCCTGCACCGCTGAGCCAGCACCTGCGAGGACTTCGCCCGCCGCGACCAGCGCAGCAGCGTCGCCCGCTCATCCTCGGACAACACCAGCTCGGCCATCGGCCGCCCCATGTTCGCCATGGAGACAGCCTACTAATTCAACGAATTTCCGGCGCAGGACACTAGTTTCCCGGTTCCCGCATCCCGGTGGGACGTCGACGGTCTACTCAGAGGGCGGTGCGTGAGGTGATGTCCGTTTCGCTTTTTCGGGAGGGGCAAGCGGGCTGGCCACGGCGTCACCGGGCGGCTCCGGCCGCGGCTGGGTGAACAAGCCTTGCTCGGTCTCGACCACGACTGATCCGCAGATCCCACGACCACCTCCGAGATCAGTCGCGGCGTACAGCAGCGCTGCCGCTTCGATTGCTCACGGGAAGATCGCGCGGCAACGGGAGGCCTGCCGCGTGTCCCTGCGACATCGGTCGCAGCCAGCAGCAGTTCAAGTACGTTCACGCCGACGGTTCCCCTTCCGGTCGGCAAAGCAGTTTGCTCTCTTGGCGTCCGATGCTTTCTCATGATCTCGGAAGCCGTACAGGGAGGGCGGGATCATGAAATGGCGATGGGACAGGCAGCACCGAACGCAGAAGGGGTTCGGCGGAGCGGAGGCCCCGGAGAGCCGGGTGCTGCGGCACTGGGGCCTTCAGGGCGTCGAGTGGTGGCCGTGGCTGCGCCGCTCGCCGGTGGCCGTCGACCTGCTCGCGTGGTGGGGACACGCGGACGCCTACCGGGCCCTGGTCGGGGAGGATGCGTACCGGGAGCGGGGGCGCGAGCTGTTGTCCCGGGCGTCCCCCCGTGACTGCGCGGCGGCGGGCATGGGGTGCGAACGGCGCATCGACCGGGCGTGTCGCACTCCGGAGATCTGCGCTCTGGAGCCGGCCGCGCCGGGCCGTCGCGAGGGCCCGGCGCCGGGAGCGTGCAGCGGTTTCTACGGGGACACCTGGCTGAGGGTGAGGTTCAGCCCTGACGACCGGCATTGTGCGGTGTCCTGTCGTGAGGACGAGAAGTGGGCATCTCGCCTGTGGGTGGACGGCGTCCAGGTGGAAGCGGACGTGGCCCTGGACTTCGGGGGCCACTGGCAGGGGAACCGGTTCTACGTGGTGCAGGCCATGGGCCCGGACGACCATCCGATGCAGAGATGGGGCCCGGGAGGGGGCTGGATCGCCTCGTTGCTGATCCACGATATCGAGCGGGGCGCCTCGCGCCTGCTCGTGCCGGAAGACACCGAGGCGTGGACCGATCCCCTCGTCGTCCTGACCGGGGACGAGCTGAGGGTCTACGCGGACCGGGCGGCCCACGACGCCGACGAACCCGGCCGTGTGCTCCGCCTCGGCGAGGCCGTCGCCGACGACGGCACCGAGCCCGGGACCGACGGCTACTGAAGGAGGGCAGCCGGAATACGGGGAAAGGTGCCGTAGGGAAGCCGAGCCGGGTGGCTCCGGACTGGTTCCGCACCCGCTTCATGTCGTCTTCCAGCAGCGTCCCCTCTCCACCAGGTTCAGCCACGACGCGCTGGTGGGTGTGAAGTGCAGGTGGAACCGCGGGTGCGCCAGCAGCCACTTCTTCCCGTCCGGTGTCTTGTGGGTGGCGTAGTTGTCGAGGAGCAGATGGACCTGGAGGTCTGCGGGCACTTCCTTGTCGAGCTTGGTCACGAACTTCTCGACCTCGGCCGCCCGAAGATGACTTGCCAGTGGCGACTTCCAGGGCCGCGTAGAGGGTGGTGGTGCCGGCGCGGATGTAGTCGTGGCTGCGGCGTTCTGGAACGCTGGGCATCATCGGCAGGACCGGCTTGGACCGGTCCAGGGCCTGGATCTGCGGTTTCTCGTCCACGCAGAGGACCAGGGGCCTTCTCCGGCGGGTCGAGGCAGAGCGCGACGACGGCGCGGTCCTTGTCGATTAACAGCGGGCCCGTAGGACAGCTTGAACGTGTGCGACCCGTGCGGGGCCAGGGCGAACGCCGCCAGCTCCATGAGACCGTCCACTGCGACATGCCCGTGGCCGCGGCCAACGACCGGGTCGACCAGTGCGTCGCGTTCTTCGGCTTCTCTTCGAGCGTCTTGACGATCACCCGCTCGACATCCGCGTCCGTGATCTTCCGTGGGATACCCGGCCGTGGCTCGTCGCCCAGCACGTCTAGGCCGTGCTCGAAGGAGCGCCGCGCCAGGTGCGGACTCCGGAGCGATCCGCAGCCGCCGCGACACCTCCATGACCGAGTGCTCCTCTGCGCACTCCAGTACGGTCCGCGACCGCTGAGAAGACAACGGCGGAATCTCCGGACCAGGACGACTCATACCCAACTCACGACACACCTCAGACCCAGGTCACTAGCGCAGGGCAGGCAGCGACGCTGCCGGTGTGCTGGCAGCTGCCGCTCCGCTGCCGGATGTGGTGGCCGAGCTGACGGTGGCGCGAGGCGTACGAGACGTTAAAGGGGAGCGCCACCGACCGGTGCTCGCCGCTCAGCCGACTCGTGCAACCCTGCCGTTGTGCGCTGCCGGGCTACCGACACCAGAGCTTGTATCACTGCTTGGTCGGCACTCATCTCGGGGTGCCACTGCACGCCCAGGGCGAAGTGGTGCCGGGTGCTTTCGATGGCCTCGACTGTGCTGTCTTCGGCGTAGGCCGCGACCGCCAGGCCTGCGCCGAGGAGGTCGGCTGCCTGGTGGTGGTGCGTGGCCACCTGTCTGGTCCCGGGCAGGAGCGCGGCCAGACGGGTGCCCGGCACGGTGGTGATGGCATGCGGCGTGAAGAGTCCGAGATACCCGTTGTGGCCGTCGTGACCCACCTTCTCGGGCAGGTGCTGGATCAACGTGCCGCCCGCGTGAACGTTCATCAGCTGCATGCCCCTGCAGATTCCGAGGACGGGAATGTCACGGTCCAGACTGTTCTTGAGGACAGCGCGCTCCCACCGGTCGCGGGCGGGGACCGGAGTCCCCGCACACGGGTGGGGCTCGGCCCCGTACAGGGCGGGATCCAGGTCCTCACCTCCGGCGAGGATGACGCCGTCCAATCGCGCGATGACGTCCGCCGCCGCGCCCGGCGCATCGGGCGGCAGAAGGACGGCCCGGCCTTCGGCAGCCTGAACGCATGTGGCGTACGCTGCGGGCAGCAGTGCGGCGGGCAGCTCCCACTCTCCCCACCGCGCGTCGGTGAGGTAAGTGGTGATTCCGATAAGTGGCTTGCGCACGCAGCGCCCCTTTTCCCATGCAGCAGTCAAATCCAGTCAGATGACTGACCGCCCCCTGAAACCCCGGCCCGGCGACGGTTGCGGGCAACGCTGCACGGTGGGGCGGCAGGGCTCCGTTGCACGGACGGCGGTGCACGGGTGCACCTCGCGGCATGGGTACGGGGGCGGCCACGGCACGGAGCGAGACGGGTCACGCCCCTTGCCTGGTGGCAGAATCCTGCTGGCGTTCGTCCTTAAGCACAAGAAATGACATCTTTGTGTGAGGTAAGCCAGTCTTAACTCATGCAGATGCCAGATCCCCGCTTGCTCGCCACCTTGGAGTCCGTGGTGCGCCACGGCTCGTTCGCTGCCGCCGCCGGCGAACTCGGTTACAGCGCCCCCGCCGTCTCTCAGCAGATCGCCGAACTGGAACGCCGCGCAGGCCTTCGAGTCTTGGAGCGCCGTCCCGTGCGTCCCACGCCCGCCGGCCAGGTCCTCCTCGATGCCGAACAAGGGGTACGCTCCGCGCTGGCCGCAGCTGCCCTGGAACTCGACGCCCTGCGTGCCGGCACGTCCGGGCGGATCCGGCTCGGCGCTTTCGCCTCGGCCGCCACGAGCATCGTCCCGAAGGCTCTCGCGCAGTTGCAAACGTCGTACCCCGACGTCCGGGTCAGCCTCTCGCAGCTGGAGCCCGAGGCCGGCTACGGCCGGATCAAACGGGGAGACGCCGACCTTGCCGTGACTTATGACTACGACTTCATTCCCCAGCCGCCGCCGCGCACACTGCGCCGGACCTTGGTTGCACGGGACCCCGTCGTGGCGGTGCTTCCCGCGGGCCACGAGCTGGCCAGCCGGGAGGTCATCGACCTGGCGAGCCTGGCCGACGAGACGTGGGTAGCCGCGCCCGAGGCCGCGCTGCGGCTGGAGCTGCTTGCCCAGATGGCCAAGACATCAGGCTTCGAGGCCCGACTGGAGTACGAGGGCGACGACTTCAACACCATCCTGGGCTTCGTTGCCGCGGGCCTGTGTGTCGCGGTACTGCCCCGCTTGGCCCTGCCCCGCGGTGTGGCCAATGTTGTCGCGAGACCGCTGGCCAACCCGGAGCTGACACGGTTCATCTACACCGTACGCCTCGACACCCGCCACGCCCCCGAAGCGCTGCTGGCGCTCGAGCGAATGCTGACAATACAGGTCCGGGCAGTCATTGCCTGAGCCCCCGACCAGCCGTTCGGCGGTGCACTGACACATTCGATCATTTGTGAATACATACATCGTGGCGCCTGTCCCAGGTCGGGTGCTGCCAAACAATCGCCCTCGGGAGGCTCCTGGGGAGCTGACCGCTGTCGTGTAGTGACGTGACGCGGAAACCTCTTTCCGCATGAGCGCTGCCGTGATTCGACGTGGCGACATCGTGGCGCTGACTGATCACCGGTCTCGTGGCCGCGAACATGGCAGCCCGGCGTGGGCATGAGCGTCGCCCCCCGACATGGACGCCTCGGCGGTGGAGGAACACCGCCGACAGCCGATCACGCCGGTGGGGGGTCGACCTGGACTGGACGACGTGACCGATCAGGACTGGCCATGGGCATGAAGACCCGATCTCCGCCGGCCACGACCGAGTCGAGCCATGCGCCCGCCACGATGAGTACTCCCGCCGTGCCCGGCCGTCCCTGCCGGCTCGCAACCCGAGGCCCAAGCACGCGCAGGAAACGGGTGGCGGCTGTGAGCGGGCGCATCATGAGGGTGAGGCGTCGGATACGGCCCTCATCGTCGAGATCGAGATACTGGGTCTCCTCCAACCGCAGGCGACCGACATAACCCGCGGCGCGCAGGACCGCGTGCTGTCCTTCCTGGAACTGTGCCTCGTAGTGGATGCCGGTGAACACTTCGAATACGCTCGTCAGGAGTTCCTCGAGTTCACGGTGCCCCCGAAACGTGAACCGGTCCGTCAGTGGCGAAACGAGCTCAACCTCCTCGGACAGAGCGGCCACTGCCGCGCTCGCGTCCCCCGCCTCGCCGGCCATTCGCCAAGCTGCGACGTGATCAGTCATGCCATCCCCGCAAGGCGCTCGGCAATGACGAGAGTGCCGGGCGCTGCGCGCCCGCCCGGGCCCGGCTGGACCGAGACGCCCTCCGGATGAACCGCTCCACTGCAGGCACGACACGTGACGGACACCTCTAGAACCTCTCCGCAGTGGTGCCGAAACACGATTGGCGGACCATCCGGCGCGTGCCAGCGGTCGCCCCACTGGGTGAGTGCCAAAAGCACCGTCACGAGCTCCCGTCCTGATGCGGTGCGCACGTAACGGAACCGCTGGGGACGCGTGGAGTACTCGACCCGTTCCAGCACATCGCCGTCCACGAGTCTGTCGAGCCGATTCTTCAGCAGTGCGCGGGACACGCCAAGGTCGCGGACCAGCTCCTCAAAAGTGTCAATGCCTAGAGAGACGTCGCGCAAGACCAGCGGTGACCACCAGTCACCCATCACATTCAGGGAGCGCGACAGCGAACAGTGGAACGCTGCGAATGAGGCACGAGGCATGGCCACAACCTAGTGCATTCATATTCTGAACGCACTCACGAATCGGTTCGGCGGCTGCTGCGCTGGGGCCGCTCCTGGAATTGCCATCACCCACGGGCGCGAGATCCCGCACTTCGCGTGCCACCGATGGTTTGCCCTGAGCTGCATCGGGCGGCAGGTGCCTCGTGGCGTGATAGCCCTTTCGGTGAGGCGATGCCGGCACCCTATGGCGGGGATTCCACTCGTCCTGCCGGCGCCCACGACCAGTCCGCGAATACTGTGCCGCCCGACTCGTGTGGTGATCAAGTGGGAGTTTCCGAGTAATACCGTTGGAAAAAAATGACTGTTTATGGTCGTGTTATGTTTGCCGGGCTTTAGCGGCTGTGGGCCGCGGGTCGGCACCAGGGGATCGCCCTTGACGGATCTGCAGCGGGTGGGTGAGAACCGTGCGCGCCTCACTCCATCGCACTGCTGTGGACCGGGACGAAGCAGGCTCCGCGGGGCTTTATCCGTCACGGAAACCAGCAAGCGGCACGACCGCCGACCATGCCCGAGTAGACCGCTGAGGCAATGCCCGTCGCCCTGCCCCGATTTCGGGCGGGTGATAATGACGAAATGAAATGAGTGGAATGACTCGCCATCAATACCGCTGCTCAGTCCGTTGGTCGGACATGGACGTCTACGGGCACGTCAACAACGCCGTCTTCCTCACCTATCTGGAGGAAGCGCGCAGCGACATACTCGGTGGCCATGCCGCAAGAGCTGGTGTGGACACCTTCACAGCGGGCTGCGTGAGCGCGAAGCACGAGATCGAGTACAAGGCGCCCTTGGAGTGGCGCGAAACGCCAGTCACCGTCGAGGTCTGGGTTACCGGCCTCAGGGCGGTGTCATTCAGCCTCGCCTACGAGGTGAAGGACGAAGGGACTCTGTACGCGAGGGCAGCCTCCACGATGGTTCCCTACGACCTGGAGGGCAAGCGCCCGCGGCGCCTCACCGAGGCTGAACGCGCCTACCTCACAGAATTTCTGACGCAGCAGTGACCGCTTGACCGAGCCGGCCCGAGTCACCCCCACAGGACGACCGCTGACATGGGCGAGTGGACCCGCTGAACAAGTGCCATCGCCATACCGTGATGCGGGTAGGAAACAACGACGAAATGAAATGACTCGAATGACATCCCTGCTGCTCGGCCTGGGGGGCGCGGCCTCGCCGCCTCAATCCGTCTTCGCCCGCGGCTCATCCGTCGTGCTGCGGGATGAGTAGGTCACAACCTCCGATGAGGCAGGACGTCTGACCCGCCTCACTCGCACAAGAAAGAAACAAGTGAAGAATCGCTTTGCCCTATTCTGTGTTGTGTGTCTGTTGAGCCTGAGTGCGTGTTCCACGAATGGTCAGGTAATGCAACCCGCCGAGACGTCGTCGAGCATAACTCAGGCGGCACAATACCCGAACACGGATGCAGGTTTCCGGAAGCTGATCATAGCTGCACGTTTTGACAATGATGTGGTGGCTTCACTGGAGCCGAATGCCGCCGACTATGCAGCGGTCTTCGAGCCGGAGTTCGCGGCCAAAGCCGAGAAAATGTACGAAGAGTGGATCTGGTCCAAGCCCACCGCCACGCTTGACGTTGACCCTGAGAAGACCGAAATCAAGGTGGCGAAGGCTACCACAGACGCCATCAGGGATTGGTCGAATGAGGTTAGCGAAGAATTCCCCGGTGGATACGAGAGGGTGGCCCCTTACCTCAAGCCGGGAACGACGATCTATCAGTGGGAGTATCTGGAGCCGGGCGAAGTGCTCGGTATGGCGTACGACGGCATGGCATACGTCAATGGGCGCTGGGTGTGGTTCCCGAAGCCGTGGCGCGCCCTCGACTAGCCTGAGCCGAGCCCGTGTCCACGTGGTGAGGCGTCATTGGCCTCGAGTCTGGGGCGGGGACGCCTACGCGCTGGTCAGTGGTTGCGCCTGGCGGGCGCCCGGTGCCGCCGGCGTCTGCGATCAGTCCGCCCGGGGCTCAGGGCGCCCGGACCGTCGGCGGCGAGGAAATCACGGCAGGCAGCGTTCGGAGGGCACAACTTGGCGATGAGGGGAGGCAGCCCGCGCTGTGCGCTGCGCGTTGATCAGGCACCTCATCGACTCCATGGCCTGGGCGGCCGTTCCGCGGACGGGCCCGGTTGCGTCGGTCGGGTCACACGCCGCTGGTGCGGCAGGCTGGGGTACGGCCCGCGGCGGTGTCGAGCTGTTTGAGCCTGGTTTGTCAGGCCGGCTGAGCTCTGGTCGTCGACAGCAGCGCGGTTTCCGGGCGCCGTGGAGGCGAGAGACGGGGGGTCTACCGCGGCGGCGCGCAGTAAGCATGGCTTATCCGACACGAAGGTGTCTTTATTTGCGCTTACTTCTGTGCGACTGCAGGATTCTGCCGCGGGCAGGAGCGTGAGTCGCACGTGCCACCGCAACCTCTTCGTCGAGCGCGCCCGTGGTTCCCGTGTGTGATGCCTGCTCCGAGCCCGGATATGTCACCTCCCTCACAGGTCGGGCAGATCCGGTATCCCGGGCGGGGGATGACGGGCTGAGAGCACCGGCGGGAGCCCTACGTGCAAGAAGGGACAACGAGTGCACCCACCACCACGGTCGGTCGTTCCTGCACTGTCGGCCGTCGCAGCGGGGGAGTTGCCGCAGTTGACGGCAACTAGCCTGGGGGAGTGGCGACTTGGGCTCCGTCTTCTTCATCGGAGCGGGCGGCGTGCGGGCACCTCGTGAGTGCGTGGGGGACCAGTTCTGACGGACGGTGCCCGTGGCAGGTGCCGGGACAACTAGTGAGTCCGGCCTGTAGCCGGGAGTAGTCATCGACGCCTGGTGGGCTACGGCCAGTCTGTCTTGTGACAGGGGTCCGAACCAGCAGGCGAGGAGACGGCTTGCGGTGCCGGCTGCCGGATTGATGCGATCTGTCGCCAAATTCTCTAAACAGTTGAGCGTTTGACCTCTGATGTTCACGCTTTACCTGTCAAGTGCCCAGAGGCACGGCCTCGGGCCCCACCGATTCAGAAGCGAGTCGAGCATGGTGCGTGTCCGTTCATCCTTGACACAGCTGCCCGCCTATGTTCCGGGCCGCAAAGTGCCCGGCGCGGTAGTGCTGGCCAGCAACGAATCCCCCTACGGGCTGTTGCCCGGTGTAGCCGCAACGCTTACGGAGCTGGCCGGCGGCGTGTCGAGGTACCCCGACCTGAGCGCCACTTCCCTCGTGCGGGCGATAGCCGGGCACCACGAGGTCGAGCCGGAGCGGATTGCGGTAGGCGCCGGATCCTCGGAGGTCTGCGGACAGCTGCTGCACTCGGTCGTCGGCTTCGGCGACGAGGTCGTCTTCGGATGGCGGTCCTTCGAGGCGTATCCGATTCTCACGGCGGTCGCAGGCGGTGTAGCGGTACGGGTCCCGCTGCGCGACCATGCGCTGGACCTCGACGCCATGGCCGCGGCGATCACCGATCGGACCCGGCTGGTCTTCGTCTGTAACCCAAACAACCCCACCTCCACCGCGGTCGGTGAGAGGGCGCTCCTCGACTTCGCGGACCGTGTCCCGGAAGACGTGCTGATCGTCGTCGACGAGGCCTATCGTGAGTACGCGGATCCGGCGCTGGTCCCCGATGCCCTGGCCCTGCTCGGCGACCGCCCGAACGTGGTGGTTCTGCGGACGTTCTCCAAGGCCTACGGACTGGCGGGACTGCGCGTCGGCTACTGCGTGGCGCCGCCGTGGATCGCCGCTCATGTGCGCAAGGCGCAGGTACCGTTCAGCGTCAGCGCCCTCGCCCAGGAGGCCGCCGTCGTCGCCCTCGGCGAGCGCGCGGAAGTCGCCCGGCGGGCCGCCCTCACGGTCGTCGAACGGGAGCGCGTGACTCTGATGTTGCACGCGCTGGGCTTCGAAGTCCCCGACTCCCAGGCCAACTTCGTGTGGCTACCGCTTGCGGACGCGAGCGCTGACTTCGCCGTCCACTGTCTTGGCGGGCACGTCGTGGTCCGCCCGTTCCTCGGGGAGGGCGTCCGGGTGACGATCGGACTGCCGCAGGAGAACGAGGCTTTCCTTGATCTCGCCGCGACCTGGAGAGGCTGAAGGCCGTGCGCCCCAGTCCTTATGAGCGGCATCGCGAACTGCTTCAGCAAGCCGTGCGGGCCCTCGCCGCCGGTGAATGCCGGCGGCCCTTCACGGAGGCGACCGGACAGGATGCTGCCGACGCGGGCATGAGATCGGTCCGAACGGCTGCGAAGGTCTTCGACTCCCTGCTGGGACGGCCCTTCGAGCTCGACCAGCCCGGCGAGCTGGGCCGGGTGTGCACCGAGTCCTCGCCATACGGGATCGGCATGGGAATCGGTTACCCGCGATGCGACCCCGCAGCTCTGGTGGCGGCTGCCGCTCAGGCGACGGCCGGGTGGCGCGCCGCCGGCCCCCACCGACGCGCCGGGCTGGCCGTGGAGATACTGCGCCGGCTGAACACTCGCAGCCATGAGCTGGCCCTTGCGGCGCAGCACACCACGGGGCAGCCGCCGCAGGCGGCGTTCCGGTCCGCGGGGCCGCGCGCCCAGGACCGTGCGCTGGAGGCCGTGGCCCTTGCCTTCGCGGAGTCGGAGCGCGTTCCAGCGGACCTGAGCTGGGAGAGCGGCCAAGGGACCCAAGGGAGCGGGCAACCGTCGCCGATGCGGGGCACCAGCACCCTGGTGCCCCGCGGAGTGTCGCTGCTCATCGGTTGCCCCGACTATCCGCTCTGGAACGGCTACCCGGGTCTGTTCGCCAGCCTGGTGACCGGCAACCCGGTGATCGTCGCCCCGCATCCGCGTTCCGTGCTGCCGCTGGCCATCACCGTGCGCGTCGCCCGGCAGGTGCTGGCGGAGGCCGGCCACCCACCGGACATCGTGGCCCTCGCGGTGGCGGAACCAGCGGAACGGCTGCACGAGAGGCTGGCCACGGACCCGGGGGTGCGCATCGTCGATTTCACCGGATCGGCGCAGTTCGCCGGCTGGCTGAAGGAACATGCTCGCCAAGCCGCCACGTTCGTCGATCGGACCGGCCTGAACACGGTGATCGTCGACTCCACCGGTGACTACCGGGATCTCGTGCGCGGCCTGGCCCACTCCCTGTGCCGGTGCAGCGGCACGGTCCGCACCACGCCGCAGAACATCCTGGTGCCGACGACGGGCATCGCGACCGATGAGGGGCACAAGAGTCTGGGGGACTTCGGCGCCGACCTGGGTGAGGCCGTGGACCGGCTGCTCGGGCATCCCGCACGTGTGGCCAGGCTGCTGGGCGCGATCGCCAGCGATACGGTGCGGGCGGGGCTGGCGGAGGCCACGCGGTACGGCACCGTGCTCCATGCCTCCGGAGCGCTGCGCCATCCGAATCATCCGGGCGCCGATGTGCGCAGCCCCCTGCTCGTCCGCCTGGCGGCGCAGGACGAACGGATCTACGCCAGGGAGTGGCCGGGACCCGTCTCATTCCTTGTCGGTACCGACTCGACGTCGCACAGCCTGGCTCTCTTCCGCCGCACGGTGAGCCGCCACGGGGCGTCGTACGCCACCGTGCACTCGACCGACCCGCTGGTGCTGGCGGTCGCCGAGACGGCAGCACTGGACGCCGGGGTGCACCTGGTGCAGAACCTCGCAGACGACTTCCCCGCGGACCCCTCCTCAGCGGGCGCGGATTTGCCCCCCGAGGGCGCCCACTTCGTCACCGGGCGGTTCCGGGTGGTGCGGTCTCGGCAGCATGCGGCCGGGAGGGCCCCGGCCCCTGTCGTGGCGGCGGCCCCGAGACCGACCTCCATCGGGGCTGCGGAGTCGGCTCGGGCTCCGGCGCCGGACGCGGGTTCCGCTGCCGCGCTGGTCGACGTCTGAGTGACCGGCCAGTCATGCAGTCCAGTGCGTCCCGCGTCCCCGCACCTCGTCGAAGACCAGCCAGGTGCGGGTCGAGCGCACTCCCGGTACCGCCTGGATGCGCTCCAGCACGACCCGGCGCAGCACCGAGTTGTCCGGAGTGCGGACCAGCACCAAGACGTCGAAGTCGCCCGCAACGAGGGTGACATGCTCGACGTAGGGGATCTCGCGCAGTTCCCGCGAGGTGTCCCGCCACGCATTCTGATCGATCGTCAACGTCACGTACGCGCTCGTGCCGAGGCCGGCCCGCTGCGGATTCAGCTGCGTGCTGAAGCCCGTGATGACCTCCTCGGCCATCAGCCTGTTGATACGCGTGTACGCGTTGGCGCGCGAGATGTGCAGCTTGTCTGCGAGCGCCTTGATCGACACCCGGCCGTCGTCGAGGAGCCCGGCCAGGATATGCCGGTCGGTGTCGTCGAGCCGGACGGCAGTTCGTCCGGTCATGGACTCCGCGGGTGCATTTTGCTCGGACACTTTGCCCTCCTAGAGCGCGTCGTTCGGCAGTCCGTCGCTGGTTCGCCTGAAACCTTGAACAGATATTCCGCACTGGCGACGATACTCGCGTCAAGTGTCCAGAGAAAGTGAGTGGCCTCCATGCCCGTGAAGAACCTTCGCCAGACGGTCCAGGGCCTCCTGCCGTCCCTCACGCCGGTGCGGTTCGTGACCGAGGACGGCACGCCGGTGGCCAAGCCCGCGCCCGGCTACACAGAGCCTGCGCCGGAGGCGCTGCGCGAGGCCTACCGGCGGATGGTCGTGGGACGCCGGTTCGACACCCAGGCCACCGCGCTGACCAAGCAGGGGAGACTCGCGGTCTACCCGTCCAGCCGCGGCCAGGAGGCCTGCCAGATCGGCGCCGTGCTCGCGCTGCGCCCGGACGACTGGCTGTTTCCGACCTACCGCGACTCCGTGGCTCTGGTCGCCCGGGGCATCGACCCCCTCGAGGTGCTGACGCTGCTGCGCGGCGACTGGCACTGCGGATACGACCCGGCCGCCACCCGCGTCGCCCCCCAGTGCACCCCGCTGGCCACTCAGGTGCTGCACGCGACCGGCATGGCGGAGTCGTTGCGGCGCACAGGCGGAGACGGTGTGGCGATGGCCCTCGTAGGTGACGGTGCCACGAGTGAGGGGGACTTCCACGAGGCGCTGAACTTCGCTGCCGTCTTCCGTGCGCCGGTCGTCTTCTTCGTCCAGAACAACAAGTATGCGATCTCCGTGCCGCTGGCCCGGCAGTCCGCGGCGCCCGCCCTCGCGTACAAGGGCATCGGACACGGGGTGCGTTCCGAACAGGTCGACGGCAATGATCTGGTCGCCGTGCTGGCTGTACTGACCGCGGCGGTCGAGCATGCCCGTACAGGGCACGGACCGGTCCTGGTCGAGGCGCACACCTACCGCATGGACGCGCACACCAACGCCGACGACGCGACCCGCTACCGGGACGCGGCGGAGGTCGAACGATGGAGCGCCGCCGACCCGGTCAGCCGCCTTGAAACGTACCTGCGGGCCCGCGGCACCCTCACCGACGAGGACGTCGCGGCAGTGCGGGAGGAGGCCGAGACCCTGGCGACAGAGCTTCGCGCGGGCATGAACGAGGAGACCGTGCCCGACCTGCTGGAGCTCTTCGACCACGTCTACGCCGAGCCGACTCCGCAGCTGCGCGAACAGCGCGCCCTGCTCGCGGCCGAGCTGGCCGAAGACGCCGCTTCCGCCGCACTCGACACCCAGGAGAACTGACGGCCATGGCCAAGATCACGATGGCGCAGGCGCTGAACACCGCACTGCGCGACGCACTGCGCGAGGACGAGCGCGTGCTCGTCTTCGGCGAAGACGTCGGTCCGCTCGGCGGCGTCTTCCGGATCACCGACGGGCTGACCCGAGACTTCGGCGAACAGCGCTGCTTCGACACCCCGCTGGCCGAGGCCGGCATCGTAGGACTGGCCGTCGGCATGGCGATGGGCGGCTTCCAGCCCGTGGTGGAGATGCAGTTCGACGCCTTCGCCTATCCGGCCTTCGAACAGATCGCCTCACACGTAGCCAAGCTCCGCAACCGGACCCGGGGGCGGCTCGCGCTGCCGATGGTGATCCGAATCCCCTACGCGGGCGGCATCGGGGGAGTCGAGCACCACTGCGACTCCAGCGAGGCGTACTACGCGCACACCCCGGGCCTGAAAGTCGTCACCCCGGCGACGGCCGAGGACGCTTACTGGCTGCTGCGCGACGCCATAGCCGACCCCGACCCGGTGGTCTTCCTGGAGCCGAAGAAGCTGTACTGGTCGAAGGAGGAAACCGACCTGGAGCGCCGCGGAGCGCTGCCGTTCGGGCGGGCGGCGATCCGGCGGAAGGGCCGCGACGCCACGGTCGTCGCGTACGGGCCGTCGGTGCCGGTGGCGCTGGCCGCGGCCGAAGCGGCGGCGGCCGATGGCATCGAGCTGGAGGTCGTGGACCTGCGCACGCTGGTGCCCTTCGACGACGAGACGGTCACGGCATCGGTACACCGGACCGGGCGCTGCCTGGTCGTCCAGGAGGCCCAGGGCTTCGCCGGCGTGGGGGCGGAGATCGCCGCACGGGTGCAGGAGCGCTGTTTCCACTCGCTGGCCGCGCCGGTCCTGAGGGTGGCCGGTTTCGACATCCCGTATCCGCCGCCGAAGCTGGAGCACGCGCATCTGCCCAGCGTCGACCGGATCCTCGACGCCGTCGACCGTCTCCAGTTCAGCGACGCCCCGGACACTCGGCATCTGCCGAAGGGAACGGTCGCATGAGCACCGCAGCGCTTCAGGAGCAGCTTTTCCGGCTGCCCGATCTCGGCGAAGGGCTGACCGAGGCCGAGATCATCGAGTGGAAGGTCGCCGTCGGTGACACGGTGACGATCGACCAGATCGTCATCGAGGTCGAGACCGCCAAGGCCGCAGTCGAGGTGCCGGTCCCCTACGCGGGCACCGTGCTGCAACTGCACGCGGAGGCGGGTACGGCGCTGGAGGTGGGGAAGCCGCTGATCACGGTGGGTACGCCGACTTCCGGCCGGCCCGACGGCGCGGGAGAGGGCCCGGGCGCCCAGCCTCCCGTCGATTCGACGTCGGCCGACCCTGCGGCTGAGCGATACCGGGAGGAGGAGCAGGCCGGGTCCGGCAACGTCCTGATCGGCTACGGCACCGGCCACGGCCCGGCACCGCGTCGCCGCCGCCGACGCGGGGGCGTCGCGACGGGAGGCGGCACTGGTGCCGAGGCGGCGCCGTCCGGAGAGCTGCATGCTCCCCGGGTCATATCCCCCCTCGTACGCAGGATGGCGCGGGAACACGGGATCGACCTCGCCGCGTTGGCGCCATCGGGTCCCGCAGGTGTCGTGCTCAGACGAGATGTCGAGCAGGCCGTTGGGCGGGCCGGCCAGCTGGCGACGGACCCCGATACCGCACCGGTTACCCCGGACCGGCAGCAGTCGGCGGACCGCGCACCGCACGTCCGGCCTGCGCCGGACGGCCCTGAGCGCATCCCGCTGCGCGGAGTCCGCCGCGCGGTCGCGGACAAGCTCTCCCGCAGCCGCACCGAGATCCCCGACGCCACCACCTGGGTCGACGTGGACGCGACGAGCCTGCTCCAAGCCCGGAAGGCCATGCAGGCGGCGGACCCCGGCCGCCGCATCGGGCTGCTGGCCCTGCTGGCCCGTATCTGCGTCGCCGGGCTGCACCGCTTCCCGGAGCTGAACTCCACCGTTGACACCGAGCGGCGGGAGATCGTCCGCTTCAACGAGGTGCACCTCGGTTTCGCCGCCCAGACCGAACGCGGCCTGGTGGTCCCCGTCGTCCGCGACGCACAGCGCATGACGACCGCACAACTCGCCGCCGAGCTCGCCCGGTTGACCGGGCTGGCCCGCGACGGGGCCCTGCCGCCCGACCGTCTGACCGGCGGGACCTTCACCCTCAACAACTACGGCGTGTTCGGTGTCGATGGATCCACGCCCATCATCAACCACCCTGAGGCCGCTCTGCTCGGCGCGGGCCGCATCGTGGACAAACCCTGGGTGGTGGACGGCGCGCTGGCCGTCCGCAAGGTCATGCAGCTCTCCCTCAGCTTCGACCACCGGGTCTGCGACGGCGGTGTGGCCGGCGGGTTCCTGCGCTTCGTGGCCGACTGCGTGGAACGCCCGGCGATCCTGCTCGCCGACGTCTGATCCACGCCCGCTTCCCCCGCGTCTGCCCAGGCGCCTTGCACCCATAAACCTACCGAACGTTCGGCCAGGAGCTCTCAGTGACCACCGACCAGCATCCCGACTTCTTCGTCCGCCATGCGGCGCTGCTCGACCAGGCGGTGGAGTGTGCCGCCGACCGCACCTACTGGACGCCGTACCCGGAAACCCCCAGTACCTCTGCGTACGGGGCCGAGGCATCCCGGCTGGGCGAGGCCGCCTTCCACGGCCTCCTCGGCCAGCCCTTCCGCATCGAAGGGCATCCGGCCACCGGCACCGTGCCCGCCACCGAGGTTTCGCCCTACGGCTTCCCGCTCGGCGTCAGTTACCCGTACCTGGCGCCCGATGTGGCCGTCGCGACGGCCAAGTCAGCCGCAGTGGCATGGCGCGCCGCGAGCCCGGACATCCGGGCCGGCGTCGCCGCCGAGATCCTCGCCCGGCTGAACGAGGCGACCTTCGAGATCGCGTACGCCGTCCAGCACACCACCGGCCAGCCCTTCATGATGGCGTTCCAGGCCGGCGGTCCACACGCCCAGGACCGGGGTCTCGAAGCGGTCGCCCACGCATGGAACGAGCAAACGCGCCATCCGGTGGCGGCCTGCTGGAGGAAGCCCCAGCGCAAGGGCGGCCCGCTCGTCATGGACAAGACCTTCACCACCGTGGGACGCGGTGTGGCAGTGCTGATCGCCTGCAACACCTTCCCCACCTGGAACGGCTATCCGGGATTGTTCGCGAGTCTGGTCACCGGCAACCCGGTGGTCGTCAAGCCTCATCGACGTGCCGTGCTGCCACTGGCGATCACCGTGCGGATCGCCCGTGAGGTGCTGGCGGAGGCCGGCTTCGATCCGGACGTGGTACTGCTCGCCGCCGCGAAGCCCGACGAGCGCACCGCCCCTGCCCTGGCCACCCACCCCGATGTGCGCATCGTGGACTACACCGGCTCCAGCGAGTTCGGCGACTGGCTGGAGACCAACGCCCGCCAGGCCGCGGTCCACACCGAGAAGTCCGGGCTCAACACCGTCGTCGTGGACTCCACGGACGATTACGCTGGTCTGCTGCGCAACCTCGCCTTCTCCCTGTCGCTCTACAGCGGCCAGATGTGCACCACCCCGCAGAACATCCTCGTTCCCCGCAACGGCTTCCCCACCGACCAGGGGCGCCGTACGGCCGACGAGTTCGCCGCCGACCTCGGCGCCGCCCTGGACAGGCTGCTCGGCGACCCGGCCCGTGCGGCCGCCACCCTCGGCGCGATCGTGAACGACGGTGTCCTGAAGCGCGTGGCGGAGGCGGCGGAACTCGACCGTGTCGCCCATCCGTCGAGGCAAATCACCCACCCGGACTTCCCGGACGCGGCCGTCCGTTCCCCGCTGTTGGTCCGGCTCGAGGCCGAGACCGACGAAGAGACATACACGAGCGAGTGGTTCGGGCCGGTCTCCTTCGTCATCGGTACCGACTCCACCGCGCACGGCCTGCGTCTCCTGCACGACACCGTACGGCGCCACGGCGCGCTGACCGCCTCCGTGTACGCCACCGCCGAGGGTGTGCTGGAGGCGGCACGGGCAACCGCGCTGGAGGCGGGCGTGCACCTGTCGGAGAACCTGACCGGCGCGGTCTTCGTCAACCAGTCCGCCGCCTTCAGCGACTTCCACGGCACCGCGGCCAACCCCGCGGCCAATGCCGCCCTCACCGACCCGGCGTTCGTCACCGGACGCTTCTCGGTCGTCCAGTCCCGGCGCCACGCACCCGCAGAGGAGCACGTCGATGCGTGATGATGAGGTCTACCTGGTCGACGGGGCCCGCACTCCGCTCGGCCGCCACCGAGGCGCCCTGGCCTCCGTACGCCCCGACGATCTGGCCGCCCTCGTGGTCGGCGAGGCGGTACGTCGCTCTGGCATCCCGGCCGACACCGTGGACGAGGTGATCCTCGGCGCCGCGAACCAGGCGGGCGAGGACAACCGGGACGTGGCCCGGATGGCCGTCCTGCTGGCCGGACTGCCGGACACCGTGCCCGGATACACCGTCAACCGGCTGTGCGCGTCCGGACTGACGGCCGTCGCCTCGGCCGCCCAGGCGATTCGTGCGGGGGAGGCAGACCTGGTCGTCGCGGGCGGAGTGGAGTCAATGACCCGTGCCCCCTGGGTGATGGCCAAGCCCGGCACGCCCTGGGCCCGGCCCGGCGAGGTCCACGACACCTCCCTCGGCTGGCGCTTCACCAACCCGCGCTTTCCCGCCGCGACCAGCCTGTCCATGGGCGAGACCGCCGAGGAGGTCGCCGCCCTGGACGGCATCACCCGCCTTGAGGCGGACACCTTCGCGCTGCGCAGCCACCGCCGGGCGGAGGCCGCCCAGAGCGCGGGCCGCTTCAAGGAGGAGATCGTGCCGGTGCGGGTGGCGCACGGCGAGGTGACCCAGGACGAGGGGCCGCGGCCGTCCACCTCGCTGGAGAAGCTCGGCGGACTGCGCACGTCCTTCCGCAGCGACGGGATCGTCACCGCGGGCAACTCCTCGCCGCTGTCCGACGGGGCCGCGGCCCTGGTGGTGGCGAGTCGGGCGGCGGTCGAACGGTACGGCCTCACTCCCCGGGCCCGCGTCGTCACCGCCGCCTCGGCGGGGGTCGAGCCCCGCCTGATGGGGCTCGGGCCCGTGCCGGCCACCTTGAGGGCGCTCGACCGGGCGGGCTGGCGGTCCGACGACCTGGACGCCGTCGAGGTGAACGAGGCCTTCGCCGCCCAAGCGCTGGCGGTCGTCCGACGCCTGCGGCTCGACGAGGACCGCGTCAATGCCGACGGCGGCGCCATCGCCCTCGGACACCCGCTCGGCTGCTCCGGCGCCCGCATCCTGCTCACCCTGCTCGGACGCATGGAACGCGAGGACGCCCGACGGGGACTGGCGACCATGTGTGTGGGGGTCGGCCAAGGCGTGGCGATGCTCGTGGAGCGCGTATGAGCACGCGGGAGGGCACGGCGTACGAGACCCTGCGGGTCGAGGAGCGCGCGGACCGGGTCGTCGTGGCCCTGCACCGGCCCGAGGCGCGCAACGCCATCAGCAGCGGCATGATCGCCGAGCTGCACAGCGTGTGCGAGGACCTGGAGCGCGAGCCGAGGCTGCTGCTGCTCACCGGGCACGGCGGGGTCTTCGCTGGCGGTGCCGACATCGCCGAACTGCGGCGGCGTGGCCGGGAGGAGGCGCTGCAGGGAATCAACAGCCGTCTGTTCGAGCGGGTGCGCATGCTGCCCATGCCCACCGTGGCCGCTGTGGACGGCTGGGCGCTGGGCGGCGGCGCCGAGCTGGCGTACGCCTGCGACATCCGGATCGCCGGGCCGAACGCGGTCTTCGGCAACCCCGAACCGGGCCTGGGCATCCTCGCCGCCGCCGGGGCCTGCTGGCGGCTGCGGGAGCTGCTCGGCGAGTCGGTGGCCAAACAGGTCCTGCTTGCCGGGCGGAACCTCGACGCACCTGCCGCGCTCGCATGTGGGCTGGTCACGGACGTCGTACCGGCCGAGCGGCTGATCTCCGAGGCGCACACCCTGCTGGACCGCATGGCCCGCTCCTCGCCGCTCGCCCTGCGGCTGACCAAGCTCGTCACCGACGCGCCGGGTGCCCATCCGGTGGCCGACGACCTCGCCCAGGCCGTGCTGTTCGAGGGCCGCGACAAGGAGGAGCGCATGACGCGATTCCTGGAGAAGAACGAGAAGAACGGAGGCCGGGCATGACCTCGGCATCAGCACCGCCCGCCGTCGTGGGGGTGATCGGCGGCGGCCGGATGGGGACGGGTATTGCCCAGTCCTTCGCGGCCGCAGGGTCGTCCGTGGTCGTCGTGGAACACGACGAAGCGGCCGCGACCGTCGCGCTGGACCGCATCGCCGACGGGCTGCGGCGGGCCGCCGAGCGCGGCGGGCCCGGCGGATCCGCCGCCGGTCACGTACCGAACCGGGTCACCGCCGTCACCTCGATCGCCGGACTACCGGCCGACGCCGATCTCGTCGTAGAGGCGGTACCGGAGGATGCCGCGCTCAAGGCCCGGCTGCTTGCCGCCGCCGAGCGGGCCGTGGGGGAGCGCTGCGTACTCGCCACCAACACCAGTTCCCTGCCGGTCACCGAACTCGCGGCGGCCCTGAAGCGGCCGGGACGCTTCCTGGGCATGCACTTCTTCAACCCGGTGCCTGTCTCCGCGCTCGTCGAACTGGTCCTCACTCCTGACACCACCGCGGAGACTCTGACGGCGGCGGTCGGCTGGACGCACGCCCTGGGCAAGCAGAAGGTCGTCGTCCAGGACTCGCCGGGATTCGCCAGCAGCCGTCTCGGCCTGGCCCTCGGTCTGGAGGCGGTCCGCATGGTCGAGGAGGGGGTCGCCGAGCCGGAGGCCATCGACACGGCCATGCGCCTGGGATACCGGCACCCGATGGGGCCGCTGCGCCTCACCGACGTGGTGGGTCTCGACGTACGGCTGGCCATCGCCGACCACCTGCACAGGACGCTCGGGGAGCGGTTCGCCCCACCGGCGTTGCTGCGGGAGAAGGTCGCCCGCGGCGAGCTGGGCCGCAAGACGGGGAAGGGGTTCTATCCATGGCCGTGACCGATGGTGCGCCCACCGAGGCTCAGGAGCCGGGCCGCCCCGCCCGTCACGGGGTCGCCTACAACGTCACCGACGCCGTGGCCGTCATCGAGCTGCGCGGTCCCGGGAGCGGCAACGCGCTCGACACTCACATGCGCAGCGCGCTCCTCATGGCGGCACGCCGCCTGACCACGGACACCGCACGCGGTGTACGGGCGGCCCTGATCACCGCCAGCGGAAGGCATTTCTGCGTCGGCCAGGACCTCAGGGAGCACGCCCGGCTGCTGAACACCGCGCCCGAGGCGGCCTTCGCGAACCTTCCCAACGACTACAACCCGCTGCTGAAGGAGTTGTACGGGCTGCCGGTCCCGCTCGTCGTGGCCGTCGAGGGCGCGTGTGTCGGGGCCGGGCTCGGCATCGCGCTCTGCGCCGATGTACGTGTCGCCGCCGAAGGAGCCCGCTTCGCGACCGCCTTCACCGGCCTCGGCCTGGCCTCCGACTCGGGGGTCGCCCGCGGCCTCGCCCGCCAGCTCGGTCCTTCACGGACCGCAGGACTCATGCTCCTCGGAGACCGCTTCTCCGCCCAGGACGCCGAACGCTGGGGCCTGGTCCACCGCGTTGTGGCGGACGGCTCGGCCACGGCTGAAGGGCTGGCCGTCGCCCGCTCCCTCGCAGATGGCCCCACCGCCGCACACCGAGAGATCAAGGCACTGCTGCGGTCCGCGGCCACCGCCCCCCTGCCGGCCGCGCTGGAGCGCGAAGCCGTGATCCAGCGCCGGCTCGGCGCCACCGAGGACCACCACGAAGCCGTCACGGCCTTCCTCGAACGCCGCAGCCCCGCCTTCCGCGGCCAATGACCCACTCACCGAGTACGACGGGACACGCACACCCATGAACACCCCCACCCTCACACCATCCGGGCCCCAGGGCCCCGAGGCCACCTTCGAGGAGACCATCGCCCGCGACCAGCGCATCGAGCCCCGGGACTGGATGCCCGACGGCTACCGCACCACACTGATCCGGCAGATCGCCCAGCATGCCCACTCCGAGATCATCGGCATGCAGCCCGAGGGCGAGTGGATCACCCGGGCGCCCTCGCTGCGTCGCAAGGCCATCCTCTTCGCCAAGGTGCAGGACGAGGCCGGGCACGGGCTGTACCTCTACTCCGCGGCTGAGACCCTCGGGGCGGACCGCACGGACATGACGGCGCGTCTGATCGACGGCCGCCAGAAGTACTCGTCCATCTTCAACTACCCGACCCAGACCTTCGCCGACGTCGGCGTGATCGGCTGGTTCGTGGACGGCGCGGCGATTTGCAACCAGGTGCCCCTGTGCCGTACGTCGTACGGCCCGTACGGGCGCGCCATGGTCCGCGTGTGCAAGGAGGAGTCCTTCCACCAGCGGCAGGGGTACGAACTCCTGCTGACGATGATGCGCGGCACCGACGAGCAGCGGGAGATGGTGCAGGACGCGGTGAACCGCTGGTGGTGGCCGTCGCTGATGATGTTCGGCCCGCCGGACGCCGACTCGCCCAACTCCGTGCGATCCATGGCCTGGAAGATCAAACGGCACTCCAACGACGAGCTGCGACAGCGGTTCGTCGACATGACCGTGCCGCAGGCCCAGAAGCTCGGCGTCACCCTGCCCGACCCCGGCCTGCGGTGGAACGAGGAGCGCGGGCACCACGACTTCGGCGCCCCCGACTGGGACGAGCTGAAGCGCGTGGTCTCCGGCGACGGACCGTGCAACGCCGAACGGATTGCACGGCGCCGGGCCGCCCACGAGGAGGGCGCCTGGGTGCGGGAGGCGGCCTCGGCCCATGCCTCCAAGCGGGCGACCCGGGTGCGTGAAGGAGCGGCGGCATGAGCGGCACCGACCGGACTTCCGCCGGCGGACCCGTCCGCATACGGGACGAGTGGCCGCTGTACGAGGTGTTCGTCCGGGGCAAGCGTGGACTGAACCATGTCCACGTGGGCTCCCTGCGCGCGCCCGACGACGCGATGGCCCTTGTCCACGCCCGCGACCTGTACACCCGGCGCAACGAGGGCGTGAGTGTCTGGGCCGTGCGATCCGACTCCATCGCCGCCTCCACCCTCGCCGAGAAGGATCCCTTCTTCGCGCCCAGCGGCGACAAGGTCTACCGGCACCCGACCTTCTACGACATCCCCGACGACGTACCCCACATCTAGGAGCGGCCGCCAATGAGTCACGAGGATCTGTACGTCGACCACGACAACGCGCAGTGGGCGTTCGGCACCGGTTTCACCGACCCCCTGCACGGCATCGACCAGAGGGTGCCGGACGGCATCGACGCCGGAGACCTTGCCGCCTGCTGTTTGGCCCTGGGCGACGACGCCCTGGTGTCCGCCCAGCGGCTCGCCGAGTGGTGCACACGCGCCCCGGAACTGGAGGAGGAACTCGCCCTGGCCAACATCGGCCTCGACCTGCTCGGCCAGGCCCGGCTGCTGTATGCCAGGACGGGACGGGCCGACGGTACGGGCCGCGGCGAGGACGCGTACGCCTACTTCCGTGATCCAGACGGCTTCCGCAACCTACGGCTGGCCGAACTGCCCGGCGGCGACTTCGCCTTCACGATCACACGGCTGCTCGTGTTGTCCGTCTGGCGGCTGGCCGTCTTCGAGGAGCTCACCAGCGCTCCTGATCCGGTGCTCGCCGCCATCGCCGCCAAGAGCGTGAAGGAGCTCTCCTACCATTGCCACTACGCCGCGGTGTGGACCGTGCGCTTGGGCGACGGGACTCCCGAGTCCCGTGACCGTCTCAGAACGGCGCTGTTCGACGTCGCGCCCTGGCTGGGAGAACCACTGACCGACCGGACCGCAGCCGGTCTGGGCGCCGAGTCCGCAGTGGTCGCCGACCGGACGCTGCGGCATCTCGCCGACGTCCTGGTGCGAGCGGGATTCGACCCCTCCGAGGTCCTGCCTCTCGGCCCGGCGTCCGCCCCCGCCATACCCGGCTCCGGCCGCGACGGTGACCGTACCGAACACCTAGCGCCGCTCCTCACCGAACTCCAGAGCATCGCCCGCGCACACCCGCAGGCGCAATGGTGACGCTCGCGGATGCCGGCGAGCACCGCCGAGATGCGGCGCACCGCGCCTGGCGTACCGCCTGCGAGATCCCCGATCCTGAACTGCCCATGCTGACCCTCGCCGACCTCGGAGTGCTCCGCGGTGTCGAGGTGGAGCAGGACGGTACGGTCGTCGTGCGGCTCACCCCGACCTACTCAGGCTGTCCCGCCGTGGCCGAGATGCGGGCTGAAGCCGCCACCCGGCTGCAGGCGGACGGCTTTCCCGCCGTTCGGGTCGTCACCGTGCTCGACCCGCCCTGGACTACCGACTGGATCACATCCCAGGGCCGTCTCAAGCTCGCCGAACACGGCATCGCACCACCGGGGCCTCGGCGCCTCAGCGAATCCGGGCCGGTGTGGCTGTCCCTCGGGCCGGCCCCGGCGGATGTGCCCTGCCCGCGCTGCGCCTCGGTCGATACCGAGGAGATCTCACGGTTCGCCGCAACCGCCTGCTTGGCGCTCCGCCGCTGCGGCACCTGCCTGGAGCCCTTCGAGCACCTCAAGGACCTTTGATGACGACCCCCTCCCGTCCCCCCGTCACGGCGCGGACCCGTCTGCGTCCCACCTTCCACGCCCTGCGCGTCGCAGCGGTTGAGGGGCTGTGCTCCGACGCCACCGCGCTCACCCTCGCGATACCGGACCGTCTGGCCGAGGAATTCGCGTTTCTCCCCGGCCAGTGCCTCACCGTGCGCCGGGAGATCGACGGCCGCGACGAGCGCCGCTCCTACTCCATCTGCTCCCCCGTCGGGGAACCTCTGCGTATTGGCATCCGCGTCGTACCCGGCGGCCTGTTCTCTTCCTGGCTCGTCCACGGTGTGCGCCCAGGAGACACCCTTGAGGTGATGGGGCCGGCCGGTGCTTTCACCCCCGACCTCAGCGCAGCCGGACAACCCGGTGATTCCGGTCAACCCGGTGGCCTCGGCCATTACGTGCTCATCGCTGCCGGATCCGGCATCACACCGATGCTGTCGATCGCCGCCTCCGTACTCGCCGCCGACGGCTCATCCCGCATCACCCTCCTCTACGGCAACCGGCGCACCGATTCGGTGATGTTCGCGGACGAACTGGCAGACCTGAAAGACCAGTACCCGGCCCGCTTCCAGCTTGTTCACGTGTTGTCCCGCGAGCCGCGCGGGGCCGAAATGCTCTCCGGCCGCCTCGATGCGGCGCGGCTCACCGCCCTGCTCGATGCCCTGGTCGACACCGACGGCGTCGACCAATGGTGGCTGTGCGGTCCGCACGGCATGGTCCGTGACTCCAGCGCCATCCTGGCCGGGCTCGGCGTCCCGGCTGACCGAATCCACCAGGAACTGTTCCACGCCGATGAAGAACCGCCCGCTGCCCGCCACGAGGTCTCGGCGATCGGTCTCGCCACGAGCGAAGTCACCGTCGTCCTGGATGGCAGGGTCACCAGGTTCCCGGCCCCCCGGGACCGCACCGTCCTCGACGCTGCCCAACAGCTCCGCCCCGACCTGCCGTTCGCCTGCAGAGGCGGCGTCTGCGGGACGTGCCGCGCCCTGGTGACCCAGGGCCGGGGGGACATGCGTCGCAACTACGCCCTGGAGCCCGCGGAGGTGGCTGCGGGATACGTCTTGACCTGCCAGACCCGCCCCGCATCGGACGAGCTCACCGTGGACTTCGACATGTGAGCGCGAACATGTCGACAACGTTCGGTTTTCTCGACGATGAACGATCGGAAACCTGCGCTGGAAAAGGCGCATGCCGTTCGGCACAGTAAGCCCGGGTCAATCAATCGCTCTTTTCGAACACATGTTCGGTGTGACGGGTGAAAGCCTGCTTGCCGCCTTGGTCCCCGACGCGGGAGACCGCGCAAACTCGGGCCGCCCGCAACGTTCGTTGACCGACGGCGTGCGCCTATCGAAATCTTGAGCGGACCGGCAGTAACGGACCGCACTGCATCAACTTATGGAAAGTGAGAGCAAGGCGTGAGTGAGCAGCCGCTCGTAAAGCCCGGAGCGCCCTCCAGACCGGCCCGGCCCAATGTCGACGCTGGAGACGCCGGTTACAGCAAGTCGTTGAAGTCCCGGCACGTCAGCATGATCGCCATCGGCGGTGCCATCGGCACCGGCCTCTTCCTCGGTGCCGGCGGCCGCCTCGCCGAGGCCGGCCCGTCGTTGTTCGTCGCGTACGCGGTCTGCGGCTTCTTCGCCTTCCTCGTCGTCCGCGCGCTCGGCGAACTCGTCCTGTACCGGCCCTCGTCCGGCGCCTTTGTGTCGTACGCCCGGGAGTTCCTCGGCGAGAAGGGCGCCTACACCGCAGGCTGGATGTACTTCCTGAACTGGGCCACGACCGGTATCGCCGACATCACCGCGGTGGCCACCTACACGCACTACTGGGGCATGTTCTCCGACATACCCCAATGGGTGATCGCGCTGATCGCCCTGGCGGTCGTCCTCGCGGTCAACCTGATCTCGGTGCGGATCTTCGGCGAGCTGGAGTTTTGGTTCGCAATCGTCAAGGTCGGCGCCCTTGTCCTCTTCATGTGTATCGGCATCTTCCTGCTGGTGACCCAACACCCCGTCGACGGTCACAACCCCGGTCTGTCCGTGATCAGCGACAACGGGGGCGTCTTCCCCAACGGTCTGCTGCCCATGCTCCTGATCACCCAAGGCGTCATCTTCGCCTACGCCGCAGTCGAGCTGGTCGGCGTTACGGCGGGTGAGACCGAGAACCCCGAGAAGATCATGCCCAAGGCGATCAACTCGATCATGTGGCGCGTGGCGCTGTTCTACGTCGGCTCGGTCATCCTGCTCTCGATGCTGCTTCCGTGGAACAAGTACGTCGCTGGCGAGAGCCCCTTTGTGACGGTGCTGTCCAACATCGGTGTCCCCGCCGCGGGCGGCGTGATGAACCTCGTCGTCCTCACCGCGGCAATGTCCTCGCTCAACTCCGGCCTCTACTCGACCGGCCGTATCCTGCGCTCCATGGCGATGTCCGGCTCGGCGCCGAGGTTCACGAGTGCGATGAGCCGCAGCCAGGTTCCCTACGGTGGCATCCTGCTCACGACCGGTATCTGCGTGCTCGGCGTCGGCCTCAACTTCGTCGTACCGGCGGAGGCGTTCGAGATCGTCCTGAACTTCGCGGCGATCGGCATCCTGGCCACGTGGGGCATGATCATGATCTGCCACCTGCTCTTCTGGCGGAAGACGCAGCAGGGCGAGCTGACGCGTCCTGGCTACCGGCTGCCCGGCTCGCCGTGGACCGAGATCGTGACCCTCGGCTTCCTGGCCTCCGTCCTGGTGCTGATGTATGCCGACGGCGGGGCCGCACGCACCACCGTGCTGTGTCTTCCGCTGATCGTCGGGGCCCTCGTCGCCGGGTGGTTCGGCGTGCGCGGCCGGGTGGCCGGCATGCGCAGGGCAGCCGAGGACGCCCAAGCCAGGCCATGACCTCGACGGCGACACATCGGGGCGGCTCGCCCACGCATCAGTGGCGTGACATCACCTGCCTGATACGGGCCGTGCCGCCAACCTGCCCAGGACGCATTCAACGTGCCCTCGTAACGCTCTTCAATGGCCCGGTGGTCGCCTTACGATCCGACCGCGCCCCAGGGATTCCTGGCCACCGCACACCCCTCGATACGGCACCCAGACCTAGCGCCGGAGGCGCTGATCCTTGTAATCCGCCGCCGTCAGCCCGAGTCAACCGCGAGGCGTAGCGTGACATCACACTCTGCGCGTCCGGCACAAGCTCTCCCACGAGAAAGCCAGCTGTTTCAGGCGCTGTCATGTTCGATCTTCACCGGCTCAGACTTCTCAGGGAGCTCAAGCACCGCGGCACGCTGGCCGCCGTTGCCGCTGCCTTGTCCTACAGTCCATCGACCATTTCTCAGCAGTTGTCGCTGCTGGAGTCCGAGGTCGGCGTCCGGCTACTGGAACACGTCGGTCGGCGGGTACGCCTCACCCAACAGGCGGAGATTCTCGTCGCCCACACCGAGGCTGTCCTGGAGCGGCTGGAACGCGCAGAGACCGACATCGCGACATCCTTGACCGATTTGACCGGAACACTCCGCATCGCCTCCTTTCAGAGTGCGGCGCTGGCCCTGGTCCCCACCGCACTGAACTTGTTGCATGCCGCTCATCCGCTGCTGCGTGTCCATCTCACTCAGATGGAGCGGGAAAGTGCCATTTCTGCTCTGCTAGCGCGTGACTTCGATCTGATCATCGACGTGGAGTACCCCGGTATTCCCGGCCCCCGGCCCGCGGAGGTGGAGCAGGAGGAGTTGTGTGAGGACACCCTGCATCTGGCTCATCCGGCCATTGGGGGCATGGCCGACCCCATGGAGGCTCTCCTCAGCCTGGCAGGACAGCCGTGGATCATGGAGCCCGAAGGAACCATGGCTCGCCGCTGGTCGATGGCACTGTGCCGCGAAGCAGGCTTCGAACCCGACATCCGTTACGAGTCCACCGATCACTTCCTGCATCTGCGGCTAGCCGAACAGGGTCATGCGGCCGCGCTGCTTCCGGGTTTGGCATGGCACGGCCGTCCCCCGACCGTCCCCATACAGCCACTGCCACGGGCTCATCACAGACGCAGACTGCTCACTGCCGTGCGTCGCGGAGGCGGCCAGCACCCCACCATCAAAGCCGCCCGACAGGCACTGCTCCAGGCTGCTGAGCAGCTGGTGCTGTGACCGGATGAGCCGCGGGGGCCCTGCTCTTGTCAGGCCAGACGTCTGAGCACGTCTTCGACCGCGTCGATGAGCGGATCGCCTTCAGTGCCTGCCCGCCGTATGAGACCCAGTTCGACGTCAGGAAGTTCTGGCAGGCCGCCGTACGCGGCGGTGCCGGGTTCCACGCAGGCGGGCAGTAGAGCCGCAGCGCCGAGGCCGGCCCGGACGGCGGCTTGCACGGCGGCCAGGCTGGTGCTTTCGAAAACAACACGCCATGTACGTCCGTTGGCTTCCAGCGCGTCGAGCACCGGCGTGCGCCAGCGACACGGCAGGGAGAACAGCACGAGAGGGAGGGGGTCAGCGCCTGGATCCAGTCCGGGCCCGACGGCCCATCTCAGCGGCAACCGAATCGTCCAGCGCGGTAGGCCGGGCAGGTAGGACGGATCACACAGGGCGATGTGGATGCGTCCGGAGGAAAAGGCCTCCCTCATGTACGGCCCAGGAGCGCTGACCACTTCCAGCGTCGCTTCGGGGTTAAGGCGGGCAAAATCGGCAAGTGCCTGGGGAAACGGTGCAGCGGCGAGGTCCTCGATCAGTCCCACACCGCAATGACCCGTCACCGTTCGCCTTGTTGCGGTGAGCGCCTGGGCAGACAGGGCCAGGATCCGCTCGGCATAGGGCAGCTATGCCTCGCCAGCCTTGGTCGGGCTCACTCCGGTGGCCGTACGGTGCAGCAGTGGCTGTCCGACGGAGCGTTCGAGCTTCCGCAGCTGCTGGCTGAGGGCCGGCTGGCTGTACCCGAGCGCGGCTGCGGCGCGACTGATACTGCCGAGGCGGGCGCAGCTGACGAACATCCGCAGCAACGACGTCTCTAGATCGCGGTCGAAGGCCATAACCGCACGTTATACGGCCCCCTGTTCATTGGGTAGTTCCATCTGAAGGAGCGAATCATTAGCGTCAGTCCCATGCACTACTTCCACGTCGATGTGTTCAGCTCTCGGCCCTTCAGCGGCAACAGCCTCACTGTCTTCCCCGATGCCGCCCAGCTCAGCAGCGGCCAGATGGCGGCCATCACGCGGGAAATGCGCCACTTCGAATCGATCTTCCTGACAGGTGAGGACGCGGGAGACGGAGCTTGGCGGGCCCGCGTCTTCGACCTCGTCGAGGAACTCGACTTCGCCGGCCACCCTGTCATCGGAGCCGCCTGCGTCCTGCACGCGCTGCACGGCAGTGGCGACCGTGAGACGTGGACGATGAAATTGAAAGCCCGCACGGTGGAGATCACCACACACCGGCGTGGTCCTGGGCGGTACGCGAGCGTGCTGGATCAGGGCGCTCCCTCCTTCCTCGGCCAGCCGGACCGCAAGGACCTGGCGTCTTGGTTTTCGCTGAATGAAGAAGACCTGGATGCGGATCTCCCGCCCGAGGTGGTCTCCACCGGTCTGCGCTACCTGGTGCTGCCGGTACGCAGCGGCGCACTCGAACGGGCCCGGATCGCTTTCGATCTCGACACGCCGCTTTCCAGTCTCGGCGCACAGTTCGCCTATCTCCTCGATGCCGACACCTTGGAGTCACGGCACTGGAACAACGACGGGATCGGCGAGGACGTGGCGACCGGAAGCGGAGCAGGATGTGCCGCCGCCTATCTGCGCCGCCACGGCCGCATCCGCGACGGGGAAAAGGTGGTCCTCAGACAGGGCCGGTTCACTGGCCGTCCCAGCCAGATGACGATCAGCGCGCAGGGCCCGAGTGGGGACGTCCGCTCGGTACAGGTCGGCGGCGAAGTCTCGTTCGTCGCGAACGGACGTTTGGAGGAGCTGCCAGCATGAGCGGGTTGCTGGAATACTTCCGGTCCGACAGCCGTCGTCTGGTCGCTGTCGGGTGAACCCATCCGGGGGAGCGGGCCAGGTTCGACGCTATCCTTTTGCGGAGTCGGTCACGACTTCTCTCTGACGGCTCGGCCGGAAGAGCGTCGGCGATGTCACTTAAAGGATGCCGCGTCCGGCAGAGCAGTTTCTCGACCTGCAGCCAGTGGCACTGGCACAGCAAACGTAAGCCGCATCTCGTCAGGGAAGACCCATGCTCAGATTCCTAGCCGCCGAAGCCGATTCGACGTCCATAAGAGCAGGACAAACCGGGCCGGACTCGGATGCCGAATTCCGTGCCGTGCCGGTTGGTCAGTTGCACAGACTGGATCAATATACTCATGAACGCTGAACTTCCTACCGGATATGAGATATCCGCAGACCCCGCCCGCCTCGATCCTACGCTGATCCACCAGTGGCTGTCACAGGACTCCTACTGGGCCGTTGGTCGATCCAGGGAAAAACAGGACATGGCGATCGCCTGTTCCCTCAACTTCGGCGTCTACGACAGTGTCTCAGGCGCCCAGGTCGGTTATGCCCGTGTTGTCACTGACTCGGCCACCTTCGCCTGGTTGTGTGACGTCTACATCGCACGCGACGCACGTGGCAAGGGCCTGGGAACCGCTCTGGCCACTGCGATCCGGGACCATCTTTCTCCTTACGGCCTGCGTCGAATCCTGCTGGCCACCGCGGACGCGCACGCGGTCTATGCCAAGGTGGGCTTCGCATCACTGGAGAAACCGGAGAAGTGGATGACTCTAGGGGAGCAGTGAGCCCCGAAGCACCTCGATACGGGGAACGCGAGACCGGACCAAGGCAGGCGGTACGAGCTGCCGCAATGTGGTGCGCGGGAAAGCCAAGCGCCTCGCCGTAGTTGCGGTTCGACGGATTCGGAACACCGCTCCGCCGACTCGTCCCAACACGCTGCGACGCTCTTCGGCGTGTGGTCCTATGAGACCGGACGGGATCAGGGAGAGGCATGCCGGAAGACCAGTCGGGCCTGTATCAGGCAGGCGAAACGGTGCTGTTGGTCAAGGTGCCCGAAGCCGAGCCGCTCGTGGGCGGATGGCGCCGGCGGTTCGACTCCTCGGCCGGAGCCAGGCTTCCGGCGCACGTGACGGTGCTCTATCCATTTCTGGACCATGGCCGCATCGATGCCGACGTGCTCGGCGCGCTCGAATTACTCGTTGGTGCCCACGGAGCCTTCGACATCCGGTTTGAAGGCTTCGGGCGGTTCCCCGACGTGCTCTTCCTGGTGCCGACACCGGGGGGTCCGCTGCGGGCTCTTACTCAAGCCGTCTGCGAACGATGGCCGGAGGTCCCGCCCTATGGGGGCCGGTTCGTCGAGCTCGTCCCGCACCTGACGGTGGCCCATGGTCAGGAGCGGAGCGTATTCGACGAGGCCGAGGCCGCCCTCACCGGTCGTCTGCCGGTCACCGCCCGCGTTTCGGCGGTTCAGCTTTTGGTTTGCGACGGCGAGTCCTGGCATGAACAGGCGGCCTTTCCCCTGCGCGGTCGAGGTGAATCATGTCGATGAGGTCGTCGCGGCTGGTGAGGTTGCCGTACCGAAGGTCGCAATCCGCCAGAATCCGCCCGGACCTGCGAAGCGGAGATCACCGTGCGGTTGGGGTCAGGTGTGCGGCGATTGCCCAGCGTGTCGACTCCGGGCAGGGGTGGGGTACTGGTGGCGGCTGCGACCACCGCCAGCTCTAATACTGCAACGGTGTTTGCTGTGTTGGTTTGTTGGTTTCAGGTGGTGTGTGGCCGCGTCGCTTGTAATGGCTGATGCGGGCCTGAAACTGTCGGCGGCGCCGCCAGTGTGACCAGTGCAGGACGTGGTCGGTGCTCGGACGGGGCCCGGTGAGTCGGCTGATCAGGCGGCGGAGTTCGGGGAGGGCGAGGGGGATGAGCTGGGAGGATCCGTTTCTGCTTTCCCGGTGTCGAGTTCCCGGCCCCCCACGGCGGTGAGGCAGGCATGTGCGGCCATGGCCAGGGTCATGTGGTGGTGCCAGCCGTCGTAGCGGCTGACCTGACAGTCGTCCAGGCCGCACTCGCCTTCGCGGTCTGGAAGCATTCCTCGACCGCCCATCGGCTGCCGGCGATGCGGATCAGCTTGCCCAGTGTGGTTTCGGCCGGGCCATAGGCTGCTTCGGGAGGCAGTGGCGGATGCACTGTCGGAGCGGAAGCAATGAAGGGCATCGCATGGTAATCACTGATCCGGCTTCCTACCAGATCCTCAGCCAAGAGACGGCCGAGCAGGGTTTCGCCCTCCCGGAGAAGGCAATGCGCCCGGCGCGTCGCTTCCCTGCCAGGCAGGAGATCCGCCTGTACACCGGCGGACTTCACGTATCCCGTGGCGTCTCCGCCGGTGCGGGCCCGGCGGGGACGCCGTACAGCGTGATCGTGGACGGCGATCTGACCGTGGACGGCGATCTGCTGTGGTCGACGAACGTCGGCGGTCTGCTTCTGGTGACCGGCAGCGTACGAGCCGTCAACGTCCTGCTCTCCGGCTGCCCTGAGATGGCGGTTCGCGGCAACCTGACGGTAGCCAACGCTATTCACGGTAGCTATGACACCGCAGGCGGCCGGCTCACCGTTGACGGCGAGACCACCGCCAGGACCATCCTCAATCCTCCCGGTTGCACGATGAAGTTCGCCAGCAATCCACGAGCCGTCCTCATCGGAAAAATGACGGGGTACCCGACCCACTTCCACTTCGACGAACTGAGTGAGGTCGTGAAGCCGGATCTGCTCGACCAGGAGGGCCGGGCAGATCAGCGCAAAATCCGCGAAACCCTGTCCGCGGCCCTTGGAATCCTGGACTCAGGAGTGCGCATAGCGCCGGGTTACGACGTCTGGTGACCAGGCCCCTCCGCTTGCCATCGGCTGCCGCGAAGAGACATTCGACCCGCCTATCGCGCCAGTCCTGCTCCGCGAAAGGTCGTGGAGGGGTGAGGTCCGGCCCTGGCACCGCGAGGACCGCCGGCACTGGGTAATCGCTCGCTGCAGCGTCAGCCGGCCGCAGGAGATCTCCTATAGCATCGCCTACTGCCCGGCCGAGACCACCCTCGACGAACTGATCCGCGTCGCGGGCAGCCGGTGGGCGGTCGAGGAATGCTTCCAGACCGCCAAGCAGGAATGCGGCCTGGACGACTACCAAGTCCGCCGATATCCCGGCTGGCACCGCCACATCACCCTCGCCATGGCCGCCCACGCCTGCCTCACCGTCCTGAAGGCCCGCGAGGCCGACACAGGGAGAGCACAAACGGATCCTCCCAGCTCATACCCCTCACCCTCCCCGAAATCCGACGCCTGATCACCCGCCTCACCCACCGCCGACCACCACCCGTCAAACACGTCCTGCACTGGTCAAACTGGCGCCGCAGACGACAGTTCCAGGCCCGCACCAGCCACTACAAACGACGCGGCCACACCACCAGAAGCTGCCAACCAGTCAACCCAAAGACTGTTGCAGTAGCAACTCGGACCGGTGCAACCGGGACTGCCCAGGCTGCCAGGCAACCTCAGCCCCTCCGCCCCCGGGCCGCAACTGGACCGTCTGGAGGTTCGCTACCGGGCTCCTCCGCGGAAATCGGCTCTACTCCGAAAGCCTGCCGGCGCGCCGCAGCTCGCCGTTCTTGGCCCGAAGCCGCCTGATCTCCCCAGCCCCTCGGACGCGACGCCGGGCCGCTGACCGGCGTCCATGGCTCTGTAGGTGAGTTTCAGGAATCGGCCTCCCCTCTTGCTCCGCCCTCCACGGACGCGGCGTCCACGCGCCGGGAGCGCATCCTGCGGGAGTGGACACACGCGTGAGCCCGGCGGGCGAACGGTCAACTCCGCGCAGGGCCCGTACGGCGGAGAACAGCCGCCACAGATGTTCCTGCTCCTGGAGACGCGGGACGGTGCGGAGGAGGTGCGGGTGCCGGCGGCGACCAGGGGCTACACCTGGGCTCCGCGCTCGGGCGGTTTCGGCATGCCACCGCTGTGGTCCCGGCTAATCCGGGCGTGGCCGTGGTCGATCCGACCGGTGCGTGCGGCGGCTGCGGGACTCGGGGGGAGCGGACCGGCACACACGTCAGGCGTCAGCCGTGGAGATGGTAGGACTGTCCTGGATCACCGAGGACTCGGTGTACGCCGCTCACCACCCCCAGCGCCGCCGCATACCTCACCTTCATGGACGGCCCCTGTGCCTGCCGCCTGTGTTTTCGACAGCCGGCTCCCTGGGCCGCATCGAGAGCCCGCACGCCCTCGCCGCAACCACTCTCGCCTTCTCGAACGCCACCCTGCGGCACGAACCCGGTGACCTGGCTGGCGTTCTGTCAGCCTACGGCGGCCTCAGCGTCTGGTCCCGACAGCGCCTGGCGTGTAGCGGGCGAGAGGGACCCCCGGATCAGTGGAAATCGAGGGGGTCGCAAGTCGATGCGTTCGGTTTCTCCCTGCTACTACGGCTCTTGGTCTTCCGTGAGTGCGTCGTTGTACTGCTGCTCACTGACGCGGACGACTCTGTTGGTGGCACCCCCGGCCGTCACTTCGGGGTGGTCTCCGTTGGAGGCCCGCACCCAGGCCGCCGTGTTGTTGAGGCCTTCGACTCTGAGGGTACTGACGATCTTCACTGCCACCCCATTGACGTTCCCGCGGACCGTCAGGATGTCGGCGGACTCCACGTAGATCGAGTTATGGCTGCCGCTGACGGTGACGGTCCCGCAATCCCCCTCGATGAAGAAACTGCTGGACTCAGCGTCGATGGTCGTGTCGCGTCCCCTGCAGTCGGCGGACTGCACATTATTAGTGCCGGTGAGCTGAAGCGGCTTGGCTGTGCTGGACGGCGGCGAACCGGAAGCCCCGCCGGCACTGCTGTCGGCGGCACCTGTGCTGGGGGCTCCGGTGGTCTGCAACGATGACGACGCCTCCTTGGCCGGCGTCGTGACGTCGGCTGCGCAACCGGTCACGAGCGAGAGTGCAAGGGTCATGACAGCAGTGGGCAGCAGTTTCGAGACATGCATGGCGAAGTGTTCCTTGTGGTGGTAACTGTGCGGGCCCGGAATGCCGGCGCTTTGTTGATCAAAACTTCACAAAGGAGACGTCGTTTCACTTGGGGAGTCGGCCGCAGTTGATGAGGGCTGCGGCGATGGGACGAAGGCCAGGAAGTGGGCCTTCCGGTTGAACTCCAGCCGGGTCCTGCCCCCTTGGGCGGGGTCCGCAGCGAGGCGTGCAGCGCCTCCAGGATGTGCCTGCCGACGCCGAGGGCCGGGACCGCTGCTTCGACACGCAGCCCGGGGACAGCGGCACGCTCCCCCCGGTACTCATCGGCAGCATGTCCGTGCAAGGTCACCCTGGCGATGTTTCGCCCGGCACCGCCGGGCGTCTGCGGCCGATGAAGAGAACCACTGCTCCTGCGGTCAGTGCTGAAGCTGAGGTAAGGCCCAACCGCAACCTGGTCTGCCGCTGGACCTCGAGCACAACCGATTCATTGCGCACCCAGGATTCCGCATTCCACGCTTCGTCCCGAAGTTCCCATTCGCGTTGCACGTTCGCAGCCTGATCCGCCTCGCGCAACTTGCGATCCGCCAGCGCGCGATTGAAGTCCCTGGAGTTCTCGGTCTCGTTGACGCGTGTGTGGACTTGCATGGTCAGGGCGCCGACAAGACCGCCGACGACCAGTAGCGCCACACCGATCAATCGCGCCGAGGCTTTGCTTGGTACCACTGGGCGTCGGCGACCGAGCATGAGGATTACGGCGCCTGCGATCAGTGCCGAAGCCGTGATCGCGCCGAACCACAACCTGTCCTGCTTCTGGTCGTCCAATTCAGCCAGATCAAACTCGGACCACCCAGTCCAAGACCGAGCCTCCTGAAGCAAGTGATGCTGATGAAGGTTGACGGCCTCATTCGCCTCGAGCATGTAGCGGTCCGCCAGGTAGAGACTGCGGTCCGCGCGGGCCGCGGCTTGCTGGACGTGCATGTCAACGTATGTGGTGAGGGCGCCGAGGAGAACTGCCACGAACAGCAACATGACACCGGATATAAAATACTTGCGACTCACCGTCAAACCTCAAATTTTGATTTCGGGGCATGCCCCTCTGGCTTTCTGGAGGATGGCGGAGCTGTATTCAATCCTCCATGTGTACGGGGTCCTTTCAGAATGCTGGGGTCTTGCGGGCGAGCGTAAGCGGCGAGGGCCGTGGAGCCAGGCGATGGCGGACTTGGCAACCCACCGCACCGCGCCGGGGCCGGCCCTGCTTGCCCCGCACCGGCGGCACGCGGTCGACCAGCGGCAGGAACTGCGTGACGTCGTTGCGGGCCGCCGAACGGCACCCGCAGCGGGTGCCGTGTGCGTCGGTCGGCACGTGGTGCTTCGAGCCCGGACGTGCACGGTCAACCGGACTCGGGCCGGCCTTTAGGAGGCCGGTGCCGACGGCGCCGCCAATTGGCGATCACGCTGACGTACAGGATTTCAACGACTTGCTGTAACCGGCGTCTCCTGCCTCGACACTGAGATAGACCGCTCCCTATGGCGCCGCAGGCATCAGGAGAGACTGCTCACTCATGCCGGCTCTCACTTTCCATGGGTAGTGTGGTGCGTCCGTACTGCCGTCCGGCAGGTCAACGGATTGCAGGTGGACACGGTTGGTGTGGCGTGATCGCTCGCGTGCGGACCGGGACGCAATCAGGCTCCGCAAGACCACCGGCCGTTCGTTCGGGTGATTGATGGATTCGGAGCTACTGTGCCGATCAGCCAGCACTTTTTCTAGCGCAAGTTTCCGATCATTCATCGTCGAGAGAATCGAACGTTAGCCTCAAGTCAGGTTCAGACGCTGACGGTTTCCGTGAGCGGCCCGTCGCGACCGTCACGTTACTCACGTAGATCCACGGCTTCGAAGAGTTCCACGGATGCCACGGAGGTGGGCGCGACGCGGGTTGTCACCCGGTGACGCCACCGATCGTGAGGCGTGGGTCCGCCACCTTGTCGCCCTTCAACCAGCTCGGCCGCGCCCGGCCTCCAGCACCATGCGGCAGCCCGCCGTGCCCAGCCGCCCGCTGTGGGAAGGACAGCCCTTACGTGCTGGCCCCCAACCTGCGAAAGGGAAGATCCCGATCGTGGCGAGGCTTGATCTGCGGCGCGAACGCGGCCGGTCCGGCGTTCCTGGCGCTTCAGCCGTGACCACCTCCAGCCCCTCGACAATCGCGACAGGGCACCCCGCGGGGAAGCAGCCGACGCCCGAGCCCGCGCCGGATCATCAATGCACGCTGCCACGGTGAGAGCCAGCTTCGGCCCTGGCCTGCGGGCTGTTGTATCCCGTTGATGCGGCTGCCGTGATACCTCGGTGGTGGGCGGTCGAGAGGCAGGTCATGCAGGATAACGTGTCGACGTATCGCGGATGTTCAGGTAGAAGTCGATGAGTTTGACTGTGGCGAAGGCTGTGGCCCCGATGCGCAGAGCGTTGACCCCGAACCAGGCCCAGGCAAGTGTGTCGACGCGCGCCGGGTCGTTGATCGGAGGCCCGAAATACAGCGTACGGTTGATTTGCGTGACGGCGACGAAGGTGAGCGCGGCCATGGCGAGATGGCCGTAGGTGGCGAGTCGCAGGCGAGTCTGGTTCGCGGGCGACAGCCCGCCCCGCTTCAGCCAGAGAAAGGCCAGCGAGCCCAGGGCCGGGACAGCCACGATCGCATAGTAGAAGACCGGGTTGGTGACCGAATGGTACGGGTCCCACAAAGACTGGGCTTCCACAGCATGTGCGCCCATCATCATGTTCGGGACATCGACGATCTCCTCATAGAGGAAACCGAAGAAGAACCACGCGTGGCACAGAATCGCTGTGCCCGCGGTGGGGCCTATACGGGCATGCAAGGGGGACGCCTCCTGGATGGAAGAATAGAGCCGACCCCCATCAAATTGTCAAACTCTTTACATATCAACTTGCTTGAAGACTCGCGCGTAGGGAGGGGGCGACCTCCCTCGCCTGCTGACGGGGGAACTGACCGACCTCAGCAAGGCGATCGACTTGATAGCAGCGCTGCGGCAAGCCGGATCGGTATCAACCAGATACACCTATTTTGCTTGGAACGGCTGGGGGCATCAGGGACTCATGAGCACGGGTCAGGTCGTCGGTCCCCGTGCTGACGACTGCCGCCATCAGCGCTATGGCCACCCGGATGGAGGCTCGGGGGTATGCGCGTCGTGAATGGATCCAACGACAGACGCAGGGTGCTGCTGCCCGGCGTCTCGGTGCTGGCACGGCAGGTGTCGGAGGCCCCGCACGGGGGCCGAGTGGTGTCTGTACGAGGCGGTGGCCCGTCGCGCGCCGGGCCGATGATGCGCTCGCGCCGGCGCTGGCTGAGCTTGCTGGTGGTGCCGTAGAACAAGCGGGTCTCGGAGCTGGAGCGGCGGCTGCGTATGCCGCCGACGAAGTCGATGAGGACCGCGATGGCGCGGGCGATGGAGCGAGTGGAGGAGATTTCCGCGTTCGCGCTGGGGCGGGTGAACCTGTCGAGGGTGCCGGTGAACCGGCTGTCCCCGCGGGCCCGGTACGGGTAGCTGAGCAAGGCGCAGACGATCGAGAGCTCGGCGGGTGGCGCGGGCCCGTTGGGCAGCGACCGACGCCGGAGGTGAGGCATACCGGGCTCTGATCGAGGGCCGGAGGCACCCGTGGCCCCGGTTCCGTTGTCCGGAGTGCGGGGGGATACCTGGTACGCCAGCGACAGCCCGCTCGGCATCTGGAAACGGTCGGACAGCCGGTATTGCTCGCCGCGGTGCCGCGCGAGGGCCGCGTAAGTGTGTCCGCACCACAGATGGGCCAGTACGCGCAGAGCTTGTCGGCTCGCTGGAAGTCGGCGCCAGAGCGTCCCCCGCTGGCGTTGTCGCACGACCAGCAGGTCGTACAGGAACCGCAGGGCCGACCTGGGCAGAACGACATCTGATGGGTAGGCAAGCACACAAAGCTCGGGCGGGGCTCTGGCGCCTGGCCTTGGATGGCGAGCGGCTTGTGGAACACTGTTTTTGACGGTGCCCAAATCGTCCATTCGGGGATGAGGCTACGGGCGACGCGAAGACGACTCTCTTCTCTCTTCAAAGGTGAACGCATGAGCCAGCATGTGACAGTCCTGTGCTGGAACCTCAAACGCAACGGTGCTGGTGACACCACCAAGCGGCGGCGTGCCCACGAGCTGCTGGCATCCCTCGACCCTCACCTCGTCCTCCGCCAAGAGATGGATGGTGCTGCGGCGGACGGCAACCGGATCATGTACGAGGTTGAGGCTGTCCTTGGCTTGCGCGGCTGGCTCGGCCCCCGAGCCTGTACGGCCGTCTTCGCGAACCCGACGCTGTTCCAGCCGCTGAGGGTGTGTGAGGACGTCGGCCCTGTTTGGGTTCATCCACCCACGGTTGCGGTCTTCCGCTTCACACCAGGCGGCAGCCAGTCCCTGCCCCTTGTTGTGGCTTCTTATCACCTGAACCACGCCTCGGCCACAACCCGCCAGGCCGAGGTGGAGCGGCTGACGAAGTGGGCCGACCGCAAGTGGACGATGCCGGACGGCGAGCGGATGCTGATGCCCGCCCTCATGGGCGGTGACAACAACTCCTACCCGGTGCCCGGTCTGGAAGGGGACCTCCCCCTGCCGGATTTGGAACAGATCGCCGACCGGCCGCACCGGCTCCACCGCTCCCACATCGGCCGCGATGGGCAGCGGCTGTTGGACACCTGCCCTGATGAGGCTCTGCGCACCGCCGGCCTGGAGGACGTGGCCCGCTATTGGGCGAACACCCGTGATGGCGACAAGGCAGCCGCGTCCCGCACGATGAACGCCAGTCCGACGCACGGCCCGGACACGCGGATCGACAGGATCTACGCCACGCCCGCCCTACTCGGAGCGGTGAGGGAGGTCGACGTGATCGAGGTCGAACCGGGTATATCAGACCACCACATCGTCCGTCTGACCCTTGACGCCGACCGCCTGACCGACGCCCTCACTTACCGGCCCCGGAGGCAAGCCGCGCCAGCTGTAGCATCCGAAACGATCGACGACTGAAGCGCCCACCTTACGACCAAACCGGGACCGGCGCCTGCCGTGGGCCAACCGTGCTCGGCACCATGCCCGCAAGATCACGTCCACGGGTATTGCCGACGTAAGCCCCAAAGCCGGCACATGGAGGCCGCGGCGACCGACGACGCGCTGGCTCTGTTCGTGCTGCTGATGCAGGTGAGGCTGATCAGCGCCGCGCGCCGCGCGCCAGACCGGGACTGGGTGGCGGCCCGGGGCCGAGTGGCGAAGGCGTCACGGATGCTCGATGGGGTGTTCCGGCTGTGGAGCGAGCAGCAGGACCTGGTTGCCGAGAGCGGCGCGGATCTGGATGCGGGCGCGATGTGGCGGGCGCTGGAGACGGAGATCGGCCAAGGGGACCATCAGAACAGCCATTAACGCTAAGCACTTGATCTTGCGAGAGCAGGACCCCGGCGGGAAGGCGTTCGCCGGGGTCGCCGGTCGCCAGGTCATCCAAGGGGAGTGGCTCCGGCGTTTGGGTGGGGCTGGGCCTGGAGCCGGTCGCGGAGGTCGATCTCTTCGGGGGTAAGCGGCTCCCCGGGGCGGCGGATGCGGACGGGCTTGGGCCGAAGCGGCAGGCCGTGGTCTGCGACGGCATGTTCAGCTTCTGCGAGTACTCGGTAGAGGGATGCGACGGATGGGGACTTGCCTGCGTTCTTCCCACTTGATGGTGAGCTTCTTCGCGATGTCCGGGACGGGGACGCCCTTGTCCTTACAGTGCGACGGCGAAGGTGTACGGCCCGCCGGAGAAACGCGAGGTCGCCTGGTACCTGGTGGATCGGGCAACCGCGCACAGGATCGGCGGACGGCACCCGCTCAGTTCCCGTTCCGCACCAGCAGCCCGTCCACCAGGTGCTCCAGTGCCTCCGTCATCTCCGTGCGGGTGGCCCCGGGATCGTCCGCGTGCGCGACCATCAGCGCCGCCTCGTCCAGCGCGCCGAGAAGGATGTGGGCCAGCGGCGGTACGGGCCGGGGGGCCAGCGCCCCGGCCGCCATCGCCGCCTCCAGGGCCGCCGTGATCACTCCGAGGCCGTGCTCCTGGCCGATCTCCCGCCACCGCCGCCAGCCCAGCACCCCTGGGGCGTCCAGCAGCAGAACGCGTTCCACGTCCGGCTCGGCGAAGGCGTCGAGAAACGCGCGCGCCCCCGCCTTAAGCGCCTGCACCGGATCCGTGGCGGTCGTCATGACCTGCCCGGCGATCCGCTCGGTCAGCTCCGCCTCGACCGTCTGCACCGTGGCGTCGAACAGATCGTTCTTGTCCCGGAACTGGTGGTAGAGCGCCCCCCGGGTCACCCCGGCGGCCCGGACGATCTCCTCGGTCCCCACCCCCGCGTAGCCGCGCTCGCCGAACAGCGACCGGGCGGCGGCGATGAGAGCCGCCCGGGTCGCCCGGGAACGCTGGGTGTGCTTGGTGCCGGTCGATTCCATCCTGCCCCCTTGAGTTCCGTACAGCCTGTATGCCACTCTACATGCATACAGTCTGTACGTAATTTGCCCCGAAGGGTGCCCGCCATGCCACAGCTCACGCTTGACCAGGGAACCGTCCACTACCGGGACACCGGAGAAGGCGAGCCTGTGCTGCTTCTGCACGGGTACCTCATGGACAGCAGGCTCTGGGAACCGGTCGTCGCCCGGCTCGCCCCAGACTTCCGGTGCATCACCCCCGACCTGCCCCTCGGTGCCCACCGCACCCCGATGAACCCCGGCACGGACCTCAGCCTCCCGGGGATCGCCCGGCTGGTCGCGGATTTGATCGTCGCGCTCGATCTGCCCCGGGTGACCCTGGTCGGTAACGATCTCGGCACCGCCGTCGCCCAGCTCGTCGCCGCCCGTCATCCCGAGCTGATCGGGCGTCTCGTCCTCACCAACGGCGAGTGCTTCGACAACTGCCCGTCACCCTGGTTCAGATCACTTGTCCCCGCCTCCAGGGTGCCCGGTCTGCTCACCCTGGTTTTCCAGGCCCTGCGGCTGCGTGCCGTTCGTCGCATGCCCTTCGGGTTCGGCCTGCTGACCAGGGGCGCACTGCCCCACGATCTGATCGACGACTGGCTGGGGGCCTTCTTCGCCGACCCCGGCGTCCGGCGCGACTGCGTCAAGGTCACCCGTGGGATCGTCCCCACGGCCCTGCTCGAACCGGCAAGGCGGCTCGCCTCCTTCGACCGGCCCACCCTGCTGGCCTTCGCCCGCGAGGACCGGCTCTTCCCCTACGCGCACGGCGAGCGACTGGCCGCGATCGTGCCCGGCGCCCAGCTGGAGACCATTCCCGACAGCCGCACCTGGGTGATGCGCGACCAACCCGATCTGACAGCCCTGCTCATCAGCGAGTTCATCCGCAACACCCCCACCGGCGCCACACCGGCGGACGCCACTCCCGCCTGATCCTGGTCCAGGACCCACTGCCCGTGACGCGCCCTAGTGACCGGGTTTTGAGGTGTGGGCTCGCCCCATGAGTCGTGTTCTGTTTCAGATCATGTGGGTCCGGTGTCCTCATGGCATGGGCGATAACAGGCTGCCACCACTGGTGCTGTCGGAAGCTGAGCAGCTGACACTGCAGAGCTGGGCCAGACGGCGCCCCTCTCGGCGAGACGGACTGCGCGACGGCCCGTGAACACCCGCCTACGTCTGGCGATCACAGAACGGCGACATGCCCGTCCCGACGCCCCCGCCACCCCGGCTGGCGGGCGAGACTGCTTCCCGCCCGCCCGTCTAGGCGTCCGGCCGCGCCCACTCCGATCGAGGGAAACAATGTCCAGAACGCCCATCGCACTCGCCTCGCTGACGTCGCTGGCGGCGGCTGCCGCACTGCTGGCGACCGGCTGTGCGGGAAGGGCCGACGGCGTGGAAGCCAGCGGCTGCCGGGACGACGGAGGCTGGTCAGCGCAGCAACAGGCGCAGTGGCTGCGCTCCGCCGTGTCATTCGATGAGGACGCGTCCGGCGAGGAGGCAGTCGTCGAGGTCCGCCCGCGGGGCACGGCCGACGGCCGGCCGCTGTGCGCACCAGTCACCGTACAGGTCCAGTTCTGGCGGCTCACCGCCACGGCGTCGGGCAACGAACTGAGTCCGGCTCTTCGCGTGCAACTGGGCACGGATGGAAGCGAGAAGCGGCTCTTCGGGCTCCCGCCGGGCCTATCCGCTGCGGAACGCGACGCATGCACCGGCGTCCTCATGGCCGTCTACGCCGGCACCCCCCTGACCGCCGATGAACTGCCCGAAGGAATCGACCGCCTAGGCGGCGACGGGGTACCGGAGGTGACGTTCCGGACCGACCGGCTCGCTGCTCACCGGCTGATTTCGCCGCCGGACCGGGAGCGGTGTGAGGCGGACACCGGGGCGGCGGAAAGTGCCACGACCGCCCCCTCCGCCACCTCAAACCGATGGGGCCTCGACCATCGATGAGCGGCCCCGGCGAGGCCCGCGGAGTCACAGCAGGGCAGAAGCCGTCTCCCAGCCCTCACGACACACGATCACGCGCCGGAGCGGGCCCTGTCTGCGGCCGGCAACGCCTGCCGTAGAGCGGAGTACCTGCTGTCGTGGGCCCGCGTGCCCTCGACGTCCGTCCAGGTCACGGGAGTGACAGCGCGTACTCGGGCGGGTCCGGCGCACAATGAGTACTAACACTGGTGCCGTCGAGAAGGATGAACCCGTGGACGAGCGCAGGGCCGCATCGGTGAACCGGGGCCCCGCCGCAGCGGCGGCGGACGCCGGAGGGCTGGTCACCGCGTGGAGCGACGCGGCCCGCCGCCTGCTCGGCTTCGAGCCCGGGGACGTGATTGGCTGCTTCGTGGCGGATCTGCTGGCCGAACCACTGCCGGTCGATGCCCTGCGCAGCCTGGCCGAGCCGGACGAGTGGAGCGGTACGGTCGTGGTGCAGCACCGGGACGGCCACCCCGTCGAGGTGCGGCTGGACGCGCACCCGCTGCTCGACGGGGCCGGTGCCGTCCACTGGTTTCTCACGGCCACCGTGCCAGAGCCGGCGGCGCAGCTGCAGAAGTGGGCGCTGGAGCAGTTCCCCGTCCCGGTGGCCCTCTTCGACCAGGACGGGCTCGCGGTGTCCACCAACTCCGCGATGGAGGGGGTGATGGGTAGGCCCTCCAGGGATCTGCTCGGCCGTCGGGTGGGCGAATCGGTCGACGGCCTGCGGCGCCTCCCCGGCTTCGAGGGCCTTGGTGACGCGGTGCAGCGGGTCCTGCGTACGGGCGAGACCATGCCGTACGAGGCCTGGCTACACGCCCCCGGCGAGCCCCGCGAACACGCCTGGCTGGTGTCCCTCAGCCCGCTGAAGGACAATGCGGGCCGGATACGAGGCTTGTGTCTGGCGGCCATGGACAGTACAGAGCAGTTCCTCGCCCGGCGCAGACTGAGCGTCCTCAACGAGTCCAGCGTCAGGATCGGCTCCACCCTCGACGTGGCCCGCACCGCCGAGGAACTGGCCGAGGTGTACACGGCGCACTTCGCTGACTTCGCTCTCGTGGACCTGCTGGAGTCCGCGCTGGCCGGGGACGAGACGGGCGCTATGCCCGATGCCGCGCCCGTCTTCCGTCGCACCGCCTGCCGGTCCGTGCTAGAGGGCTGTCCCGAGGTGACGATCCCCGTCGGTGCCACGCACGGCTACCGCAAGGACTCGCCGCAGGGACGCGTGCTGACGGACGGCCGCGGTCTGTTCCACGCCGTCGACGAAGCCGGGCGGCGATGGTGGGCCGCGGACTCCCCTGACAGTGTCCGAAGCATCGACACCCACGGCATCCATACCCTGTTGGTGGTGCCGCTGCGGGCCCGCGGCATCACGCTCGGCCTGGCGATCCTCGGCCGCCACCGGACACCGGAACCCTTCGACGACGACGATCTGCTGCTCGCCAAGGAACTCGCAGCACGCGCGGCGGTGTGTGTCGACAACGCCCGCCGCTACACACGGGAACGCGACACGGCACTCGCCCTCCAGCGCAGTCTGCTCCCGCAGCACGCACCCAGACAGGCGGCCGTAGAGGTCGCCTCCCGTTACCGGCCAGCGAGCTCCCGCGCCGGCATCGGCGGCGACTGGTTCGATGTCATCCCCCTATCCGGAGCCCGGGTGGCCCTCGTCGTGGGCGATGTCGTCGGCCACGGGGTGCAGGCGTCCGCCACCATGGGTCGGCTCCGCACCGCCGTACGCACCCTCGCCGACGTCGACCTCGCCCCCGACGAACTGCTCACCCAGCTCGACGACATCGTCCTGCGCCTGGACTCCGAGCGGACACAGGATGCCGCCGAGGAACCACCGAGCCCGGGCGAGGTCGGAGCCACCTGCCTCTACGCCGTCTACGACCCCATCTCACGCCGCTGTACCATGGCCCGCGCCGGTCACCCTGTCCCGGCCATGGTCACCCCTGACGGCAAGGTCTCCTTCCTCGACCTGCCGATAGGACCCCCCTTGGGGCTGGGCGGTCTGCCGTTCGAAACCGCGGAGTTCGACATCTCCGAGGGCAGCATCCTCGCCCTCTACACTGATGGCCTCGTCCACGCCCCCGACCGCGACCTCGACGACGGACTCGCGATGCTCCGCCGGGCCCTCGGCGGCCCCGGCCGTGCACTGGAGGAGATCTGTGACGGAGTCCTACAAAGTCTGGTGCCCGACCGGCCCGCCGACGACGTCGCCCTCCTCGTGGTCCGTATCCGTGCGCTCGAAGCCAGCCGGGTCGCCGCCTGGGACGTACCCGCGGACCCTTCCTCCGTCGCCCGCGCCCGTGCACTGGCCTGCGAGCAACTGGCCACCTGGCACCTGCAGGACCTCGGCTTCGTTACCGAACTCGTCGTCAGCGAACTCGTCACCAACGCCATCCGTTACGGCGGATCCCCCATCCAACTGCGCCTGATCCTTGACACAGCGCTCATCTGCGAGGTCTCGGACTCCAGCAGCACGGCCCCCCACATGCGCCGGGCCCGCGTGTTCGACGAGGGAGGCCGCGGTCTACTGCTCGTCGCCCAGCTCACCCAGCGCTGGGGCAGCCGCCACACCCGCACGGGCAAGACGATCTGGGCCGAGCAGGCCCTGCCCACCGGACGCGCGGAGAACGGGCCTCAGGCACCGTAAGCGACACAGGATCCAGCCGAGGCGCCGTAGGCGGTGGTGGGGAAAAGCCACTCGCGCGGCGATGAGTTCCGTCGTGCGCCGGTCCATGTGGACGGAGATGCGCTTGTCATCGATCAGGGTCATCAGGGTGTGCGGGCGAGCGATGACCCGACGATCGGTTTCCTGAACGCGGACGTGGCGCGGTTCTGCGCCGGCCTGGATGATCTGGCTGTGCCGTTCCTACTTGGATCCTGGTGTCGACCGCGCCCCTCAGCCGGGTCGGGGCCGAGGGCACCGAGGAGCCGACAGCCGTCGGAGTACCAGAAGGGGAGGCGGGAACGGTCGCGGACGCGGATGCCGAAGTGGACGGCGATGGGGACGCGGGCGCCCGGGAAGACGCCGCCGCAGGGGTCCCGGGGTCACAGTCGCCGCGGGCGGACCGTCAGACGCGCAGGGTCGCCTCCAGAACGGTGACCGCGTGCCCGGTGAGCAGGACACGGTCCGCCCGCAGCTCCGTACTGACCAGGCCGGTGCGGGCGGACGCCTGGAATCCGGTGAGGACGCCGGACCTGCCCAGCCGCGCCGACCAGTAGGGGGCGAGCGCCGTGTGGGCGCTGCCGGTCACCGGGTCCTCGGGGATGCCGTTGGCGGGCACGAAGAAGCGGGAGACGAAGTCGTAGCCGGACCCCGGCGCGGCCGCAGCGGCGGTGACGATGACCCCCCACAGTTCCTCACGCCTGGTCAGGGCCGCGATCGCCCCGAGGTCGGGGCGCAGCCCCCGTACGGCCGCCTCGTCGGGCAGCACGGTCAGGAGATGGCCCAGGGCGCCGGTACGGAAGGTCGCCTCGGGCCGCAGCCCCAGCGCCTTGGCGAGGCCGCCGGGGACGGGGACCTCAATGGCCGGCGCGGCCGGGAAGTCCAGGGTGATCTCCCCCTCCTCCCCGGCATGCGCGATGAGCAGGCCGTGGAAGCGGCTGCGGAACCGCACCGACCCGCTGGCCGGCAGCAGCCCGTCCCGTTCCAGCGAGTGCGCCGTGGCCAAAGTGGCATGGCCGCACAGGCCGACCTCGACGGTCGGGGTGAACCAGCGGATCTCCCAATCGGCCTCGCCCCCGGCCGGCAGCGGCAGGGCGAAGGCCGTCTCCGCGTGGTTCAGCTCCGCGGCGATCTGCTGCAGCCGCGTGTCGTCCGGCCACTCCCCGGCCGGGAGCAGACAGACACCGGCGGGGTTTCCGGCGAAGGGTCGGGTGGTGAAGGCGTCTACGATCTGGATTCGCATGCCAAGAAAGTTAGCGAGGCCAACCGTCACCAAAGGAAGGCCAATTCCGCGAGAGTGGCCTGCCTGTCCTGCCCGTCCGGCGGGGCTCTCGTCAGTCGAGGGGCTTGCCGAAGTTGAAGGCGGTCACGGCCGTCCGCTCGCGGAAGTAGAAGCGGTGCCTCGACGAGGGCGGCCGCGGTCTGCTGCTCGTCGCCCAGCTCACCCAGCGCTGGGGCAGCCGCCACACGCACGGGCGACACGATCTGGGCCGAGCAGACCCTGCCCGCCCGGACCACGGAAGACGAGCCGAAGTGTCCTGGAACCGAGGAGCCGTCCGGCCCGGGCGCCGTGGGCGGTGCGGAGAAGGAGCTATTCGCGCGACGATGAGTTCCCGCCGTGGGCCCCTCCGCCGGTCCGTCGCGAGGGCGGTGAGCTACCCCCGAGGGCTTTGTGCCCCGGGTGGGCAGCCCCCTCGGAAAGGGGCGCGGACGGCAAGGACGGCGGGGGCACCACTGTCGGCGGTGCGAAACGCACCGGGCAGAACGGGACGCCGGGTTGCGAGCGCAGGGCGTCGCGCAATCCGGATTCACAGGCTCCAGGACGCCGCGCGCGACCGCGCTTGTCGGTACGTTCTGACATGCGCGCAACATCCTCCCCCGCAGGAGGTCCTTTCCTCGGCTGTCGGCGATCGCGGCGGCGGTCCTGGGCGGGCTCACCGCTGCCGTCACCCCGGCCACGTTCGACGCTGCGTGACACCAGTAGCTCGGTGCTCGTCCAGCGGTACACCCTGAACATTGTGCGCCGGACCCGCCCGAGTACGCGCTGTCACTCCCGTGAGCAGGACGGACTTCGGGGGCGCGCAGGCCCGACTGCGGTGGGCACCTTCGACAGGCGGGGCACCTTGCTGAAGCGGCGGGTGTGGTAGGCGGAGGCGACGGCACAGCAGCGCGAGCGGCACGGCGAGCCGGGCTGTGCGTCACACTTCGCAGGCGTGCTGTTCGACATCGTCGGCGTCCGACCGGCTGGTCGGGGAAGGCTGCTGAGGGTCCGTCATGGGTCCGGATTTTTGCACAATGCAAGTCTCAGAAGGAGGTCCGTCCCTCTTTTTACTCCAGCTGTAGATCGTGATCTTGCTGGTGGGGCCGGTGTGGGTATGGCTGCGGCCACCGTTGATCATCGTGAGTTGTGTGGACTAACGAAGAGACGGTGGCCGCAGGTCACAGCATAGATCCCACCCGCTGGCGGGCGAGCTTTGAGGTCCTCATGGGCCGGATCGCCGGACGGTTCGCGCGGGTCGAACCCCGGCGGCGGGCTGGGCGGTTGGTGCTTGGATTGCTCGCGGACCTGCCCCGCAAGAATTGCTGGACGATCGCCGAATGGGCCGGGGAAGCAGCGCCACACGGCATGCAGCACCTGCTGTGCCGCGCGGCCTGGGATGCCGACGCCGTGCGGGACGATGTCCGCGACTACGTCGTCGAGCACCTCCGTGAAAAGGCCGCGGTGCTGGTCGTCGACGAGACCGGCCACGTGAAGAAGGGCTCTCACACCGTCGGCGTCCAGCGCCAGTACACCGGCACCGCCGGGGCCCGTATTTCAATAAGTGCTCGGTAGAGGGGTGTTGGTGCGAGTCTGTGATATGACTCCGTGTCTGTCAGGCCGCGCTGCCACCCGTGCCCTGCGAACTAAGTTCGATCAGATCCTGCCGCACTTCGATGAGCGTCGCCGCCGGTTGTACCTGGCCAGTGAGGCGACGGCTCTCGGGCACGGCGGGATCGTCCGGGTCGCAGCCGCCTCCGGCACCAGCACTGCCACCATCGCGCGAGGTATTGCCGAGCTGGCCGGTGGCTCCTCGCCGACCCGACGGGTCCGGGCTCCAGGCGCCGGCCGCAAGCGGCTGACAGACACCGAATCCGGTCTGCTGCCCGCGCTGGAGTGGCTGATCGAGCCGCACACTCGAGGCGACCCCGTCTCTCCGTTGCGATGGACCACGTTGTCGTTACGGGCTCTGGCCTCGACCCTCACCACACAGGGCCACCCGATCAGCGCTTCAACCGTCGGACACCTGCTGCACACCCTGGGCTACAGCCTGCAGGGAACCGCGAAGACAACAGAGGGCATCAGCCATCCGGACCGTGATGCCCAGTTCACCCACCTCAATGCCACCGCCACCGAGTTCCTCAACGACGCCCAGCCAGTGATCAGCGTCGACACCAAGGCCAAGGAGTGGCTCGGCAACCGTGACCGGCCCGGTCGCACCTGGCGGCCGGGCAAGAACGCGATCAAGGTGGACTGCCACACGTTCACCACCAACGACCAGCCCATGGCGATCCCCTACGGGATCTACGACATCGCCAACAACACCGGGTGGGTCAACGTCGGCACCGACCACGACACCGCCCAGTTCGCGGTGGAGTCCATCCGCCGCTGGTGGCAGCACCGCGGACGGGCGGACCACCCGAATGCCGGCCGGCTCCTGATCACCGCCGACTCCGGCGGCTCCAACGACCCCCGCCGCTGGACCTGGAAGAGCAACCTGGCCGCCTTCGCACGAGAGAGCGGCCTGGAGATCACGGTCTGTCACCTACCGCCGGGGACTTCGAAGTGGAACAAGATAGAGCACCGGATGTTCTGCCACATCACCGCGAACTGGCGGGGGCGACCGCTGACCAGCTACCAAGTGGTCCTCGAGACCATCGCCGCCACAACAACCAAGACCGGCCTGACCATTGGGGCCGAACTGGACACAGGAAGCTACGACCTCGGCATCAGCGTCACACCCGCCGAGTTCCACGCCCTTCCGATCACACCCAACGCCTTCCACGGCGACTGGAACTACACACTGTCTCCCGTGCCACCGCGAACACCCTACGCGCCGGCAAGCACTCGCCGGACCGATCCGGCCCTGACCATGATGCTCACCAGACCAGCCCTGACCGGCATGTCACGAACCGCTTTCGACCATTTGGTAGCCGTCTCGGAACCTTTCTGGGATGCCATGGCCGAGGCGGCATTCCAGCGACGCTTCCACCGTCCGCGCAGCTACCGCCACCCGCAGACCAGCAGCGTGGACCACACCCACCGGCTCCTGGCAGCCATCCTGCGCCGCCGCAGAGCGGTGACCATGACGTTCCTAGCCCAATTACTGGGCGTCAACCGCACCAACCTGTCCATCCAATACCAGGACGGAAAACGGCTCCTGGACCTGCACGGAATCCTCGTCACGCCGATACCCGGATCGCCCGCCCGCACATTGGCACAGCTACACGCCCGAACAACCCTCGCGGAAACCCGTGATTGACAGTTATTGAAATACGGGCCCCCGGGCGGATCGAGAACTCCCAGGTCGCCGTCTACGTGGTCTACGCTGGGCAGCGCGGACACGCCGCAGTGGACCGGGAGCTGTACATCCCGCGCTCGTGGACCAGCGATCCGGATCGCTGTCAGGCCGCCGGGCTCGACGACGAGCTCACCTTCAAGACCAAGCCGGAACTGGCCACTGCGATGATCGAACGATTCCTGGACGCCGGACACCAGGCCGCCTGGGTTGCCGGGGACGAGGTCTACGGCGGCAACCCGAAACTGCGGGCCGCGCTGGAGGCACGGGGCGTCGGCTATGTGCTGGCCGTGGCCTGCTCGGCCGAGGTGACCACTGGCGCCAGCAAGCTCCGGGCCGACGCGCTGGCCAAGAAGCTGCCCAAGCGTGCCTGGCAGCCATTGTCCGCCGGCGACGGCGCGAAGGGCCACCGCTTCTACCATTGGGCCGTCATCGACCTGGCCGAGGATGCCCCCGGCCACCGCCAGCTACTGATCCGGCGCAACCGCAGCAACGGTGAACTTGCCTACTACCGCTGCCACTCGCCGCAGGCCGTCCCGCTGACCACCCTGGTCAGAGTTGCTGGATCAAGGTGGCGGGTGGAAGAGACCTTCCAGGCCGAGAAGGGCTTGGCCGGACTGGACGAGCATCAAGTCCGCCGCTACTCGTCCTGGACCCGCTGGGTCACTCTGGCCATGCTCGCCCATGCCTTCCTCACCGTCGTTCGAGCCGACGAACACGCCCAGCACGATGCCCCTGACGGGCTGATCCCGCTGTCCTGCAACGAGATCCAGCGACTCTTCATCACCCTGGCCGTCCGGCCCCACCACACGGCGGCACACCGGCTCGACTGGTCCCGCTGGCGACGACGCCACCAAGCCCGAGCACGCGCCTGCCACTACCGACGACAGGCAGCCACCACATGAAGATCACGATCTTGCTCGTCGGAGTCTCCGGAGACGAGGAAAGCCGCGTGCGAAATAGACGAGACGGCGAGGGCGTTGCGATGACGGTTGCCCTGTCAGGAGCCTTCGTTCCGACAGAGGAGGCGATCGCGCGATGATCCCCGGGTGGGATCACGGCTTCACGGATCAAGGAGTCTCACTGATGGTCAGTGTGAGTATGGAGACTACGGAACAGACAGAGCAGCGGCTACGCCGTGTGATCGCTCAGGCTGACCTCGTCGTGCACGACGGCGTCTGGTGTTTTGAAGAGTCTCCGGCCGACCAGCCGCCGACGCTCACCGCCGAGACGCTGGCAGTCGTTCGGGACCGGGAGAGCTGGAGCCGCCTGGTCCCGCTCACCCAGGAGGGCGACGGCGTCGAAAGCTTCGGAATCTTCTCCTTCCACTTCGCCGATCACATGGACAACAGCGGTTTCGTCGGCTGGCTGGCCACCCACCTCAAGGTTGAGCTGGGGACCGGCGTCTTTGTTGTCTGTGGCAGCAACCGCGCCCGCGGCGGTATCTATGACTACTGGGGCTGCCCCATCGACTTGCTGGATCAGGCCATCGCGGTCGTCAGGACACTCCGAGACAGCTGATCTGTATGCAGGCGGAGATCCATCCACAAACGGTGAAGATCACGATCTACGGCTGGAGTATTTTGCGTGAGAACGGGTTCTGAGAGGGCGTTTGAAGTAGGCGTATTGCCGCTTATGCCCTAATAGGTTCCTCGCCAGGTTGATGTGGTCTCGTCCGGTATGCGCTTGGCGAGGTTGTCGATGGAGGCGATGTGGATCATGGCTTCGGAGCTGGTGGTGAGGGTCTCGTAGTCGCGGGCGAGGCGGCGGTGCATCATGATTCAGCCGATGCTCCGCTCTACTACTCAGCGCCGTTTCACGACGTGAAATCCGCGGACTCCGGGGTTTCTGTGGACTACTTCGACGTCGATTCCGAGCTGGGCGCCGTGCTCGACGACAGCGTTTTTGAAGCCGGTGTCGACCCAGCTCTTGGAGATGGTCGGGTACATCTCCTTGGCCTGGTCGAGCAGGCGTATTCCCATGGCGTTCTCGGAGAGGCCGGCGCCGGTGACGGTCACGGCGAGGATGAGGCCGATCGTGTCGGTGAGGATGCCCCGTTTCCGTCCGACGATCTTCTTGGCGGCATCGGTTCCCTGGCTGGTCAGGGGCACGTTGGTGGAGGTTTTGACGCTCTGGGTGTCGATGACCGAGGCGGTCGGCGCGGGCTCGCGGCCTTCCTTGACGCGGGCCAGGCCGGTGGGGTCATAGTTGAGCTGGGCGAAGATTCCCTCGTCACGCCAGGCCGCGTAGTAGAAATAGACCGTGCCGTGGCCCGGGAAGTCGTGCGGAAGGTATTTCCAGGGGATTCCCGTGCGGTTGACGTAGAGAATTGCGTTGAACGCGTCACGTAAATCGACCTTGGGAGGCTGGCCGGTGGGCCTGCGGTCGAGCCGGGCCTTCCGCCAGGCTGTTAACGTCGGCTCGATCAGGGCCCATCGGGCGTCGGACAGGTCGCTGGGGTAGGGCTTGCGCTGGTTCACGCCGTAGCGTGAGCATGGCTGCGGCGGAGGGTGCCGTTCCGCTGCTGCTCGGCGTTTCCGCCTCATCTTCGAACCAGACGGACTTCATGCATGAGGAGCGGAGCAAACGGGCGGCCGCGTCGAGGAGGCCACGGAGGCGAGGGGGTGCGTAGGGGGCAAACACCTCAAACAAGACAGCCCTGAAACCTACTTACTGGCACAGACTCTCTTTCAATGCCCACTGAGAGCCGATCGTAGTTCACTGGCAAAGGATGGCGAGCTCAAGCGGTTAGCGCATCACCGCTGTTCAAGAGGTCAGCGTAGACCTCTGCCGGAGTGCGGTAGCCATGGGTCTTGCGCGGCCGATGGTTGAGTTCATGGGCGATGGGCGATGGCATCCAGGTCGGCCTGGCTGAACGTACGGAGGTCCGCGCCCTTGGCCAGGTACTGCCGAAGCAGCCGGTTGGTGTTCTCGTTGGTGCCGCGCTGCCACGGGCTCCGAGGCGTGCAGAGGTAGATCGGCATCTCCCGTCTCGGCGGTGATGGCCTGGTGCTCGGCTATCTCTCGCCCTCGATCCCAGGTGAGCGTCCGCCGCAGTTGCGGCGGGATGCCGAGGAGGCTCATGGTGAGGTGCGAAGTGACCTGCTCCGCCTTGTGCCGTCAGGGAGCGCGACGATGGCCCTGTAGCGGCTAGCGGGCTTTTGGGCGAGCTTGGGCCGGCGCCCACACGTGTAGGCGGCCTCGTCGGCGGAAGCGGCTCGGTAGCGGTCCCGGTCACTGTTGCGGGCGATTTCGCGGGAGACGGTCGAAGGCGATCTGCCCGGCCTTCCGGCCAGCTGCCGGGCGAACTCTCCGGCGGTGATGCCTCAGGATATCTCGTCGCGTTCGCCACCGGTCAGATGCCGCGCTGATCGCTACCGCGGAGTGAGACGGATACCGCCGCCCTGGTAAAGGAACTGACGGACGTGATGCATCGGCGCCCCGAGCGCCCGCCCGATCAAACTGAACGTCTGCCCCTCGCGCCAGCGTCTCCAAATCTCATCCTGCTGAGCCGGCGAAAACCCGTAGTCACGCACCTGTGCCTCCACGATCACATGTCATCCGTGGGTGGTGCGTTGATCACTTGAGGGTGCCATCGTTTGTGCGAATCCGGTTCCGGGCCGCTACTTCGCGGGCGACGCCGGTGGACGAGGGTTCCGGCGGTGGTCTCCTGCGGCGGGGCTGGGTGCGGTGAACGGCGTCGGGTCCGGTCGGCGGCCCGGCAGCGGTCAGTTCGGGTGCAGGGCTTCGGCTCGCTCTTGGAGGGCTTCGAGCAGTGCGCGCACAGGTGGCGCGGGTGGCGTGCCTGGTGCGGTGTAGACGCCGATGCGGCGCTTGGCGGTGGGCGTGACGGGCAGGGCGCGGGTGTCGTTCCGGTCCTCGACGGCCAGGAAAGGGATGATGGCGATTCCGACTCCCGCCGCGACGAGCGCCTGCATGAAGCGGAAATCGCTGGAGCGACAGATCACCTTGGGCGTGAGGCCGTGCGCGGAGGTGAGCGCGTCGACCGCGTCTCCTAGCAGGTCCCATCCGTGAATCCATGGTTCGTCGGCGACGTCTTCGAGACGGGCCGCTCGGCGCGAGGCGAGTCGGTGGTCGGCGGATACAACCAAGCGCAGGTCATCGTGCAGGAGCGGGTGGTAGGTGCAGCGGGCTGCGGCGTCCTTCCAGCTCGGTGGGGGATGCCTGGTGTTGAAGTGGTAGACGAGGGCAATATCGGCGCGGCCGTCACCGAGGGCGGCCAGAGCCTGAGTAGGTTCGGATTCGATCACCGTTGTGTCGACGTGGGTGTCGCGTCGCGCCGCGAGTGCTGCCAGTGCGGGCGCGAGTAGGAAGGCGCCGGCGCTGGGGAAAGTGGCGACGGTCACCGTGGGCGGGCCCTGGTCACGCAGCTGGGCCAGTGTCCGGTGGGCCCGGTGCAGTTCGCCGTGGACGGTGTCGGCGGTGCGCGCGAGGACCTGGCCCGCCGGGGTGAGGGTGACGCCTCGGGTGCTGCGTTCGAAGAGCCTCAACCCGGCGGCGCGTTCGAGGGCCGCCATCTGCTGGGAGACCGCCGACGGGGTCATCTGCAGTGCCTGGGCCGCGCGGGCGAAGCTCCCGCGGTGGGCCACCTCGCGGAACAGGACGAGCCGCTGCACCTCAATCATCAGTTCCCCTTACTGCCTAGTGAGCAATATCGTACTTCTGCTTACGACGCATCGATGTCAGCGTGGCCGCATGATGTTCGATGCACGAGAACGCTCCGGGGCCGCCCTGGCTCTCGGGGCGGTATGCCTCATCGGCGGGTCCGTCGCCGCTGCCACCCACCTTCACGGCTATCCGCTCATCGGCGGACAGGCCGTCCGCTACGGGCTCGCGACCGTGTTCCTGCTGGTCTGGGCCCGCATACGCAGGCACACCTTCATACGGCCCTCCCCGGCCCAGATGGCATGGGTCTTTCTGCTGGCCGCGACCGGGATGGCCGGGTACGGCGTCGTGCTCGTCTACGCCACCTCGATGACCTCGCCGGGCAATGTCGGTGTCGCGCTGGGCGCCGCACCTTTGATCATCGTCCTGGTCCAGTCCCTGCTCGCTCAGGTGCGTCCCTCCCGGAGCCTGATGGCCGGGGCCCTGTGTGTGGCCTGCGGGTCCGCTGTGGCGCAGCTGTCCACCGGCGGCACAGTGCAGTGGAGCGCCCAGGGCTTCGCGTGGTCGTGCCTGGCCCTCACCGGAGTGTGCGCGGTCACACTGCTCGGTGCGCCCGCCACCAAGGCGCTCGGATCGCTGACCGCTATCACCTACGCGTGCGCCCTCGCCTCGGGCATGCTCTTCCTGACCGCCGTGATCACGGGCTCGGTCACCGGGACCCCTGTGCTGCGGCGACCGAGCGGCGCCGAGCTCTCGGCACTGGCCTTCCTCGCCCTCGGCGTGACCATGGTCGTCTTCCTGATGTGGTACGGAGCCGTCGAGCGGCTCGGTACCGGCCGGACCGGCCTCTTCAACGGCCTCATCCCCCTGGCCTCACTTCTGGCCCTGTCCGTGACCGGCACGGCAACCGCCTCCCTCAACCAGATCGCGGGAGCCGCGCTCGTCCTCATCGGCGTCGCCTTCGGACTCCGGGTCAGGAAACGAGACACCCCACCCCCCAGGGCGGCCGCGGCCGAGCACGTGACTGGCGCCCGCCCCCATAGCTGATGCACTCCCAGGGCCGCCTTGTGACGGGCGGACCGGGGCAGCGACGGACGCACCTGGCTTGTCCCGGGGCTCGCCTGGCCCCAGCCCCGACCCCCGGCCCCTGTGGAAGATCAGCCCTACCCGCCGTCGTCGTCATCGTCCAGTTCGGGTGTGTCCGGGTCGCGCAGGGGCCGCAGGGCGCTGGAGTCGGCTGGAGGCGGGGAAGCTGTAGCGACCGAGCACGTCGAGGTTCTCGTGCCCAAGGACCGGCATCAACCTCCTGGGTCACTCCCTGTTCAACATCAAGGCCAACAGCCCCAGCCAGGGCCTGCGCCCCTTCCGCGCCCCCGACGCCGACGATATGGACGAGGTCTGACGGCCGCACGGCCGGGAC